>NZ_JBHWLC010000011.1:0-54775 GCF_042730635.1 Streptomyces sp. NPDC059917 | reverse complement strand
CACGCCCCTGCCGGGCATGTCGCCGTCGGTGCTGTGGACGTGTGGGGGGGGGGGGGGGGGCGTCGCGGCTTCGCCGCGTTGGGCGGGTGCTTCGCGGGGGCGGGGTCGGGGAGGGTCCGGGGGCTGCCCGCCAGTTCCACTGTCTCTCCGTGCCGGTGCGACCTGTCAAGGGCGCTCCCTGCGGTCGCGTCGCTACGCGATGGCCTGCGGCCACCCTTGACAGGCCACCCCGTCACGGAAAGCCAAGAACTGTCGGGAAGCCCCCGAAGGAAGGGCAGGGGGGACATGGACCACTAAACGGGATTCCGGACGATGGGGCGGGGGCCCTGGGTGCAGCCCTTGCCGCGCCCTCCGGGCGAACAAGCCACAAGCACGCCCTCAGATCGCTACGCGCTTCTCCGGGAGAAGCGTCTGCGGGCTGTTTGGGGTGGGTGAGAGGCGAGAACTCGGTGAGGGCGAGCATGGGGCCGGTCTGAGGCCGTCCGCCCCTCGAATGCACACTCCAAATAACCACAAAAGGGGCAAACTGCGGAGGTTTGGGGGGTGTTGAGTCCCCATCGTCACCAGACCCGTCTCCTGCTCGGTTGAGCCGAGCTTCCACCCCTCCCGCACCGCCCACCAGCCCCGCACAGCCCGCAGACGCCTCTCTCGGAGAAGCGCGTAGCGATCTGAGGGCGTGCTTGTGGCTTGTGTCTGTGGTCTGTCGCCCGAAGGGTGCGGTAGAGGCTGCACCCAGGGCCCCCGCCCCATCGCCCGGAACCCCGATCGGAGATATCGGTCCCCCCTGCCGTTCCTTCGGGGGCTTCCCGACAGTTCTTGGCTTTCCGGGGTGGGACGGGCGGTCAAGGGTGGCCGCAGGCCATCGCGTAGCGACGCGACGAAGGAGCGCCCTTGAGGGCCCGGCCCACCCCGGAGAGACAGTTGAACTGGCGGGCAGCCCCCGGACCCTCCCCAACCCCGGATGCGCGAAGCCCCCGCCAAACGCGGCGAAGCCGCGCTCACCCCCGCCCAGCCCCCTACTTCTTCAGGGTCTCCGTCACCAGTTGCTTGAACTCGTCGCCGGTGATCGAGTCGATGCCCTTGCCCGAGAGGACGTTGACCTGCTTGCCGTTGATCTCCACGTCCGGGGTGCCGTTCTTGCCGCTCGCGTAGAAGGACTTCGAGACCTTGTCCACCCACGGCATGTAGGTCAGTTCCTTCACGGCCTTGTTGAAGGCCGGGGTGCGCAGGCCCGGGACCTCGTCCGCCAGCTTCAAGAGGGTGGCGGTCGAGCCGAAGGTGTCCTCGGCCTCGTCCTCCGGGTGGTTCTTGTAGAGGACCTGGAGGTAGTCCATGAACTTGTCCGGGTTCTCGTTGACCGCCGCACCCAAGGCGTTCAGGGCGTACTTGGAGCCCTTCCCGCCCAGCTTGCCGTCGAGGAAGCTCGCGAAGTGGTACTCGACGCGGTAAGTGCCGGCGCCGGCCTGTTCCTTGAGGGTCTTGCCCAGGCCGACCTCGACCCCGGCGCAGAAGGGGCAGCGCGGGTCGAGCCAGATGCTGACGACGTCCTTCGCGTCCGCCTTGCCGTACGGGACGACGACGCCGTCCTTGCCCGAGGTGTTGGCGGGCTGGATGAACGGCTTGCCTTTGGATTCGGCGGAGTCGGCGGCGGCGGAACTGTCCGATTTCGACGCGTAGATGCCGACTCCCACCGCGATGGCGAGTACGGCGACCAGCGCGCCGCCGACCGTCAGGCGCCCGCGCAGCTTGGCCTTGCGCGCCGCGGCTTCGCGCTCCAGGCGGAGCCGCTCCCGGGCGTCGCGGCTCTGCTGGTTCCTCTTGCTGCTCTTGGCCATGGAGACAGCCTAGGGAGGTGAACTGGCACATACCTGGGCCATTGGGACTTTTCTCCCCGGGCCTTAAGGCCCGGGCCGGGGGTCGAACGGTCTGCGGGTGAAGAAGAGGCGAATGGTTGTCACATGTTGGTGGCCTGACGGCGAGTCGTGCGCAAATACCTGATAGACAGTGAATATTCATGGGTCGTCCGGCCGCGCACTCACATGTCCACGGCTGCCTCGGGGGGATTGCCGCACTGTGAAGCCTCTTCACCGTCATCTTGTCAGCACGTCGCGCAAGGTCCTGTGCACTGCCGCACTGGCCGCCAGTCTGACCACGGCGGCGGTCGTGACCACCGCGCCGACGGCCGACGCGGGCGAGGCCGAGCCGGGACCGGACAGCCCGCAGGCCAATGACCGCGGCAACGCGCGCCTCGACCTGCCCGACCTGGTGGCCAACCCGCCCGCGCAGCCCGGTTCCGGTGCCCCCGAGGGCGCCAGCGGGATACCCGCGACCGCCCTCGACGCCTACCGCCGGGCCGAGATAGCCGTCGGGGCCGCGCTGCCCAACTGCAAGCTGCCCTGGCAGCTGCTCGCGGGCATAGGCCGGATCGAGTCCGTCCACGCCTCCGGCTACGGCCTCAAGGCGGACGGCTCCACGGAGAAGCCGATCCGCGGTCCCCGCCTGGACGGCAACGGCTTCGCGACCATCAAGGACACCGACAAGGGCGCGTGGGACGGGGACACCGAGTACGACCGGGCCGTGGGCCCGCTCCAGTTCATCCCCTCGACCTGGCAGACCTGGGGCGCCGACGGCAACGGCGACGGCAACCGGGACCCGAACAACATCTACGACGCCGCGCTCGGCGCGGGACTCTACCTCTGCGCGGGCGACCGGAACCTCTCCGACCCGGGGGACCTGGACAAGGCGATCCTGAGCTACAACAGCTCCCGCGAGTACGTGAACTCCGTGCTCGGCTGGATGCGCCAGTACCAGGCCGGCGTCGCCGACGTCCCGAACCCGCCCCCGGGGAACTTCCCGACGCCGCCGCCCGGGTCGCTGCCCACCCCGCCGCCGCGCCCGCCCGTGACCCCGACGGCCCCGGTGACCCCGCAGAAGCCGCCGACCGTGCCCCCCACGGTCCCGCCGACGAAGCCCACCGAGCCGACGAAGCCGGTGCCCGCGACGGTGAGCGAGCTCGCGGTGGTCGGCGAGTCGAAGATCACCGCCGAGGCGGGTTCGGTCTTCGGTACCGCCGCCAAGGTGAAGGCGGTCCTGAGCGACGGCAAGCCCGCCGCGGGCGAGACGGTCACCTTCAAGGTCGAGGAGGACGACACCTCCGGCACGGTCTTCGAAGCCGACGGCAAGACCTCCGCCGTGGTCAAGACGGACAAGGACGGCATCGCGGTCGCCCCCGCCCTCAAGGCGGGTGCCAAGGCGGGCGAGAAGCAGGGCGCCTTCACCCTGCGCGCCACCCTCGACAATCAGGGCAAGGGCAGCGCCGCGGGCAGTCAGCCCTTCACGGTGAAGTTCACCGGGACGGTCACCCCCAAGCCCAAGCCCGCCCCCGTCGTGGACGCGCTGACCCCTACGGACACCAAGCCGCTCACGGCGGTCCAGGGCTCCAGCTTCGTCCGCATCGAGTTGAAGGCCACGGCCGAGGGCGCCCCGGTCGCCGGGACCACGGTCACGGCCGCGCTGGTCGAGAAGGACGAGAAGGGCAAGTGGGTCCCGGTGGACCCGGCCGCGCGCACCCCGTTCTTCAAGGGAGCGGACGGCGCGGAGCTGCACACGGTGACGCTGGCGCCGACCGGGGCCGACGGCCTGGTCACCGTGCCGGACCTGTTCACCGCCTCGGTCCCGGGCGCGGCCGCGGCTCCGGTCGCGCCGGGCACGTACCACCTGCGCCTGGTCACGGCGAACGGCGTCGAGCGGGTCCTGGACCTGATCGTCACCGCGGCCCCGGCCACCCCGGCGACGTAACCGGACAGAAGTAGCGGACGCGGTGCGAGGGGGGCGGGACCCGTCGGGTCCCGCCCCCCTCGCGTGCGTCCGCCCCCGGTGACGTCCCGGGGTAAAAGGCAGGAGCCCCGCCCCCTCCGCTCGCGCGGAGGAGCCAGGGCTCCTTGGGTACTGCATCTCCAACCCGCGATCGGGCTGGCCCAGGCGACTAGGCCGGGGTGACGTTCTCCGCCTGCGGGCCCTTCGGACCCTGCGTGACGTCGAAGTTCACGAGCTGGTTCTCCTCAAGGGAGCGGAAACCAGCCGCGTTGATCGCGGAGTAGTGGACGAAGACATCCGGGCCGCCGCCGTCCTGGGCGATGAAGCCGAAGCCCTTTTCAGCGTTGAACCACTTCACGGTTCCGGTAGCCATGAGCCCTCCTATGGGCCAAAGGGTCGCCCTGCTCCAGAACCTGCTAAGAAGTCTGAAAACTACAAAAGCCTGCGGGTCACATGCTCCGCAGGCCTCGTACTGCAAGGGAAACCAAACTGCAACTTGCGTCGAGCCTAGCACGCAGACTGCGGGGTCGACCAGAGGGAAAGATCACGTCACCCGGACGTTTGAGGCCCGTCCGAAGGCTGACGGGAGGACGGGGGCTAGTCTCGCGATGTGGACGTCTATCGCAGCCGGCCCAGGGTCGGCCACATCCAGTTCCTGAACTGCCTCCCGCTGTACTGGGGCCTGGCGAGAACGGGAACCCTGCTCGACCTGGAGCTGACCAAGGACACCCCGGAGAAGCTGAGCGAGCGGCTGGTCCGGGGCGAGCTCGACATCGCTCCGATCACCCTCGTGGAGTTCCTCCGCAACGCCGACCAGCTCGTCGCCTTCCCCGACCTCGCGGTCGGCTGCGACGGCCCCGTGATGTCCTGCGTGATCGTCTCGCAGGTGCCGCTGGAGCAGCTCGACGGGGCCCGGGTCGCGCTCGGGTCCACCTCGCGCACGTCCGTACGACTGGCCCAGCTGCTGCTCGCCGAGCAGTACGGCGTGCGGCCCGACTACTACACCTGCCCGCCCGACCTGGGGCTGATGATGCAGGAGGCCGACGCGGCCGTACTGATCGGGGACGCGGCCCTGCGGGCCTCCCTGCACGACGCGCCCCGGCTCGGCCTCACCGTGCATGACCTGGGGCTCATGTGGAAGGAGTGGACGGGGCTGCCGTTCGTCTTCGCCGTCTGGGCCGCCCGCAAGGACTACCTGGAGCGCGAGCCGGCCATGGTGAAGGAGGTCCACGAGGCCTTCCTCTCCTCCCGGGACCTGTCCCTGGAGGAGGTCACGAAGGTGGCCGAGCAGGCGGCCCGCTGGGAGGCCTTCGACGCGGAGCTGCTGGAGCGGTACTTCACCACGCTCGACTTCCGCTTCGGCGCGGAGCAGCTGGCGGGCGTGCGCGAGTTCGCCCGCCGGACCGCCGCGGACACCGGCTTCGCCGAGGACGTGGTGGTGGAGCTGCTGGCCCCCTAGCGGGCCGGGCCCCGGCTCCGCCTCAGCCCGTGGGGACCGGCGCCTGGAGGTGGGCGCTGATCCACTTCATGGTGCCCTCGCCCATGCCCCGGATGTAGGTCTTCGCGTTGTGCTCGCCACCGGCGATGACCTGCAAATGGGTCTTTACGGGACCCTTTCCGTAATTCCTGATGAATTTCTCCACGTTCGGCTTTCCGCTTTCCTTGCTGCCGACCTGGAAGGCGAGATAGACATCGGGGCCTTCCTTCGTCGCGAGTTCCGCGGCGAGGCGTTCGGGATTGTTCGCCTGCCGCTCCTCCTCGTATCCCTTCCACAAGGGGGAGTCGGGCACGGTGTCCGGGCCCGAGGCGATCACCGCCTTGAATTGCTCCGGCTTCTGGAGAACGGCCTTCAGCGCGGCGAAGCCGCCGGAGGAGGAGCCCATGAAGGCCCAGCCGTCCCGGGAGCGGAAGGTGCGGAAGTTCGCGCGGACCAGGTCCGGCACGTCCTCCGTGAGCCAGGTGCCCATCTTCGGCTGCCCGGGGATGTCACTGCCGTCATAGAAGTGTGATTTGTCTGGATTGAGTACCGGCATCACCACGATGAAGGGCAGGCTCCGGCCGTCCTTCGACCAGGCGGCGATGCTGCTCTCCAGCCGGAGGCCGGCGGCCATCCAGTAGTTCTTCGGGAATCCCCGACCCCCGGGCAGGGCGATCAGCACCGGGAAGCCGCTGTGCGCGTACTGGGATTCGAAGTACTGCTTCGGGGCCCACACCCAGACTTTCCCCGTGAAGCCCGATTTCTGACCCTCCAGGGTGGTCACGCCGATCGTCGTCCCGTCGGCGAGGCTGCTCTCCTCGTGGAACTCCGCCTCCGGGCCGGTCGGCAGCTGGGTCAGCCGCTCCGCCTCGGCCACCGGGTGCGGGGTGACGCTGCTGGTGGGGGCGCTCGTCGGCGCCGAGCTCGGGGCATCGAAGCGGACCCGGCCGCCCTGGCCGGAGCAGCCCCCGAGGGTGAGGGCGAGGCAGGCGGTGAGGCAGGCGGTGAGCAGGGCGGATGCCCTGACCGCCGGTTCCGCCGTGGTCGTGCGCGGTCTCATGCCGATCACCGTGCCACGGATTCGGCGCCTCCGTGGGCCGACAGGGCCTAGTGTGCTGAGCCGTCAGCCATGCACGGGGAGCAGAGGACGGGGGGACGCGATGCAGCCGCTCGAAGCCGGCGAACCGCGCACGATCGGGTCGTACCGGCTGCTGGGCCGGCTCGGCGCGGGCGGCATGGGCCGGGTCTACCTGGGGCGCAGCGCCGGTGGCCGGACGGTCGCGGTCAAGATCGTGCACCCGCACTTCGCCTCGGACGACGAGTTCCGGGCCCGCTTCCGGCGCGAGGTCGCGGCCGCGCGCCGGGTGGGCGGCGAGTGGACCGCGCAGGTGCTGGACGCCGATCCGGAGGCCGCCGTCCCGTGGGTGGCCACCGCGTACGTCGCCGGGCCCTCCCTGGACCGGGCGCTCGCCGCGCACGGGCCGTTGCCGGAGCACTCGGTCCGCGCGGTGGGCGGGGGGCTGGCCCGCGCCCTGGTGGCGGTGCACGCGCTGGGCCTCGTACACCGCGACGTGAAGCCCTCCAACGTGATGCTGACCCTGGACGGGCCGCGGCTGATCGACTTCGGGATCGCCCGGGCCACCGACGGCACGGCCTCGCTGACCTCCACCGGGGTGTCGGTCGGTTCGCCCGGCTACATGGCGCCCGAGCAGATCCTCGGCAAGGGGGTCACCGGGGCCAGCGACGTCTTCTCGCTCGGCGCGGTCCTGGCCTTCGCCGCGACCCGCCTGCCCCCCTTCAGCGGGGACAACGCCGCCACCCTCCTCTACAAGGTGGTCCACGAGGACCCCGACCTCGACGGGATCCCGGCCGGGGAGCTGCGCGACCTGATCGGTGCCTGCCTGGCCAAGGCGCCGGGGGAGCGGCCCGCTCCGGAGGCGATCGCGGTGGCGCTGGGCGGGGCGCTGGGCGCGCCCGGCTGGCTGCCGGGGCCGCTGGTGGAGGACGTGAGCCGGGCCGCGGCGCGGTTGCTCGACCTGGACGCGGACGCGGACCCGGGGCCCTACGCCTCGGGGCCGGTGCCGTTCGGGGCGTCGCCCTACAGCTCGGACGCGCTGGGCGGCTTCGGGCCGGCGGACTCCTCGTACGAGGCCGAGCGGGCCGCGGCCGCTCCGGCGGGCCCGTACGGCCCGGCCGTGCCCACGGTCCCCCCGGGACCGCCGACCGCGACGGGCACCGGGGGCGCGGCCGGGAGCGCGGCCACCGCCCGGGACGGCGGGGACGGGGACCGGCGCGGGCTCCGCTTCACGGCGGCCGGGCGCCGGATGAGCTGCACGCTGGTGCTGGCGGTGAGCGCGGTGCTGGCGCTGGGCCTGGGCGGCGGGCTGTACGGGCTGGGCCTGCTGCCCGGGAGCGGCGGCGCGCACGAATCGGCGGCGGGCCGACCGAACCCGCCGGCCTCGACCCCGGGCGGCGGCCGCTCGCCCTCCGGGGCGCCGTCGGCCTCGCCGCTCCCCTCCGCGTCCGGCTCCGGCGCCACCGGCGGACCGTCCGCGCCGCCGACGCGGAGCACGCGGGACGACGTACCGGGGGAGTTCGTCGGCACCTGGAAGGGGTCGATCACCACGAACCTCGGTCTTCCCACCCAGTTCGAGATCACCATCCGGCAGGGCAAGAAGGGGGCGGTGGTCGCCCGGGACCACTCCGTCGTGGACATCCTGGGCACGACGTACGACTGCAGCGGCGACTGGAAGCTGTCCGTCGCCACCGACCGGGCCCTGGTCCTGGACACCGCGGGCGGCCCCAACCCGCACCCGGGCGTCTGCGCCCCCGGCTCCGCCGACGAGCGCTTCACCCTCAACGAGGGCGGCACCCTGCACTACCGCTCGGGCGACCGGGCCGCCGGAAACCCGGAGGGCGACCTGACGAAGGGCTAGGAGGCGTGCGGCGGCTCTTCGCGGCGGCCCCCCGCAACCGCACCGCGGCGCTGGCGTAGGCTGGATCGGTCCGGACAACCCTTGACACACCGCCGAAAGGTGACGCACCGGTGACCGACCAGGCCGCTCTCCAGTCTGTCCTCGACCGTGCCGCCGCAGGGGGCCGGATCACCCAGCAGGAGGCCCTCGACCTCTACCGCGACGCGCCGCTGCACGCGCTCGGCCAGGCGGCCGACGCGGTGCGCCGCCGCCGCTACGCGGGTACCGAGCACATCGCGACGTACATCATCGAGCGCAACATCAACTACACCAACGTGTGCGTCACGGCGTGCAAGTTCTGCGCCTTCTACGCGGCCCCGAAGGACACCAAGAAGGGCTGGTCCCGGGACCTCGACGACATCCTGCGCCGCTGCGCGGAGACCGTCGAGCTGGGCGGCACGCAGATCATGTTCCAGGGCGGCCACCACCCTGACTACGGCGTCGAGTACTACGAGCACCACTTCGCCGCGATCAAGAAGGCGTACCCGCAGCTGGTCATCCACTCCCTCGGCGCGTCCGAGGTCGAGCACATGGCCCGCATCTCGGGCGTCTCGGCGGAGGAGGCCATCAAGCGCATCCACGCCGCCGGCCTCGACTCCTTCGCGGGCGCGGGCGCCGAACTCCTCCCGGCGCGGCCGCGCAAGGCGATCGCCCCGCTCAAGGAGTCCGGCGAACGCTGGCTGGAGATCATGGAGATCGCCCACGGGCTGGGCGCGGAATCCACCTCCACGATGCTGATGGGCACCGGCGAGACCAACGCCGAGCGCATCGAGCACATCGCGATGATCCGGGACACGCAGGACCGCACCGGCGGCTTCCGCGCCTTCATCCCGTACACCTACCAGCCCGAGAACAACCACCTCAAGGGCCGGACGCAGGCCACGGTGTTCGAGTACCTGCGCATGATCGCGATCGCGCGCCTGTACCTCGACAACATCGCGCACATCCAGGGCTCCTGGCTGACGGTCGGCAAGGAGGCGGGCCAGCTGGCGCTGCACTACGGCGCCGACGACCTCGGTTCGATCATGCTGGAGGAGAACGTCGTCTCCTCGGCCGGTGCCAAGCACCGCTCGAACCGCCAGGAGATCATCGACCTGATCCGCAAGGCGGGCCGGACCCCGGCGCAGCGCGCGACGACGTACGAGCACCTGCTGGTCCACGACGACCCGGCGAACGACCCGGTCGACGACCGCGTGGTCTCGCACATCTCCTCGACGGCCATCGAGGGCGGCACGGCGCACCCCGAGCTGAAGCTGATCCAGGCGAACTGAGCCCGGCGAACCCATGCTGACCCTGCACACCGCCGACCTGCTCGTCACCGGACCGGGAGCGGCTCCGCTGGCGGGCGGGGCGGTCCTGGTCGAGGGCGACCGGATCGCCGCCGTGGGCGCGTACGAGGCCCTCGCCGAGGCGAACCCGCACGCCCGCACGCGGCGCTGGCCCGGGGTGCTGACCCCGGGGCTGGCCGTGCGCGGGGCGGACGTGCTGCTGGAGCGGACGTACTACCCGGACGATCCGTACGAGATCGCCGAGCTGGGCGCGGACCCGATCAGCGGGGCCGGGGCCCTGGACGCCCTGGAGCTGACCGAGGCCCGCTGGGGCAACAGCGCCCGGCGGGCCACCCAGAAGCTGCTGTCGCGCGGGGTGGTCGCGGTCAGCGGCCGGCTGCGCGTGCCGGCCGTCCGCACGGCGGTCACCCGCTCGGGGCTGGCGCTGCTGCC
This sequence comes from Streptomyces sp. NPDC059917, assembly GCF_042730635.1. Classification (NCBI taxonomy): domain Bacteria; kingdom Bacillati; phylum Actinomycetota; class Actinomycetes; order Kitasatosporales; family Streptomycetaceae; genus Streptomyces; species Streptomyces sp. NPDC059917. Next base: position 44,786 of record NZ_JBHWLC010000011.1, on the reverse strand, counting down.
CGCGCCCGCGGCGGCCACCGACCCGCCGGTCCCTTCGCTGGATCCCTTCGCGGGGCGGGAGACGGCCGCCGCTGCGTTCCACGGGTCGCTGGAGCGCGGCGGCCCGGCCCGCTTCGCCGCCTTCGACACGGCCGACCTGGACGCCCTGCTGGCGCGCGGCGCCACCACCTGCGTGGCCACGGTCATCGGCGGCCGCCTCCTGCACCGCCGCCGCTGACCCGGCGCCCTCCCGCCCCCCGGACGGGTGCGGGCCCGGCGCTGCGGGGCGGGGCGGGCCTGCGAGAATGAGGGGGCACCCCCACCGCGTCGTGCCCGCCGCCCGCGCCCCGCGCGGCGACGCCGCACCCGAGCTCTGCGAGGCCAACCAGTGACCCGCGCATCCCTGGACAAGCAGCCGCACGAAGTCGCCTCCATGTTCGACGGAGTGGCGGCCAACTACGACCTCACGAACGACGTCCTCTCCCTCGGGCAGGCCCGGCTGTGGCGCAAGGAGGTCGCCAGGGCGGTCGACGCGCGTCCCGCCCAGAAGGTGCTCGACCTGGCCGCCGGCACCGCGACCTCCTCGCTGCCCTTCGCCGCGACCGGTGCGTACGTCGTCCCCTGCGACTTCTCCCTCGGCATGCTCCGCGAGGGCAAGAAGCGCAACCCGTGGCTGCCGCTGACGGCGGGCGACGCGACGAAGCTGCCGTTCAAGGACGACGTCTTCGACAGCGTGACGATCTCCTTCGGGCTGCGCAACGTGCAGGACACCGAGAGCGCGCTGCGCGAGATGTACCGGGTCACCAAGCCCGGCGGACAGGTCGTCATCTGCGAGTTCTCGCAGCCGACCTGGGCCCCCTTCCGGACCGTCTACACCGAGTACCTGATGCGCGCCCTGCCGCCGGTGGCCCGCGCGGTGTCCTCCAACCCGGACGCGTACGTCTACCTCGCCGAGTCCATCCGCGAGTGGCCGGACCAGAGCGCCCTCGCCCAGCTGCTGCAGAAGGCCGGCTGGGGCAAGGTCGCCTGGCGCAACCTCAGCGGCGGCATCGTGGCGCTGCACCGCGGCACCAAGGCGTAGGGAACGGGCCGTGGACTACCAGGAGCTGCTGGAGCGGATCGAGGCGGACATCGCCCCGCTCGTCGGCAGCGGGACGCCCGCCGAGTACATACCGGCGCTGGCGTCCGTGGAGCCGCGGCAGTTCGGCATGGCGATCGCCGACCTCGACGGGAAGGTCCACGGGGTCGGCGACTGGCGCACGCCGTTCTCCGCGCAGTCCATCACCAAGGTGTTCGCCCTCGCCCTCGCCCTCGCGGAGGGCGGCGACAGCCTCTGGGAGCGGGTCGGGCGCGAGCCCTCCGGCAATCCCTTCAACTCGCTGGTGCAGCTGGAGTACGAGAACGGCATTCCGCGCAATCCGTTCATCAACGCGGGCGCCCTCGTCGTCACCGACCGGCTCCAGACCCTCACGGGTGACGCGAGCAGCGAACTCCTGAAGTTCCTCCAGGAGGAGAGCGGCAACCCGGACGTCGCCTTCGACGCGGAGGTGGCCGCCTCGGAGCAGGAGAACGGCGACCGCAACGCGGCGCTGGCCCACTTCATGGCCTCGTACGGGAACCTCGACAATCCGGTCCAGGCCCTCCTCGACCACTACTTCTGGCAGTGCTCGATCGAGCTGACCTGTGCCGACCTGGCGCTCGCCGCCCGCTTCCTGGCCCGGCACGGGCTGCGCGCCGACGGCTCGCGGCTGTTGACCCGCAGCGAGGCCAAGCAGGTCAACGCGGTGATGCTGACGTGCGGAACGTACGACGCGGCGGGCGAGTTCGCCTACCGCGTCGGCCTGCCCGGCAAGAGCGGGGTCGGCGGCGGCATCGTCGCGGTCGTCCCGGGCCTGTGCACGCTCGCCGTGTGGAGCCCCGGGCTGGACGCCCAGGGCAACTCGGTGGCGGGTGTGGCGGCCCTGGACCGGTTCACGACGCTGACCGGCCTCTCGGTCTTCTGAGGCGGGACCTTCGAGATCGCGCCCTAGGGGGTGTCTGACGGATGTCCGTGGGGAAGGAGCGGTGTCCGGTGCGTGCTCTCGGCGTGCCGACCGGAAGCCCGTGTACTGGACGTACTCAGGTTTTCGGTCGGTGCGGCGAGAGTGCGTGCCGGGCGCCGCGACGCCACGGACATCCGTCAGACACCCCCTAGGCCGTCCCGCGGAAGTCGAGGGTGTACTTGCGGCCCGGGTTGCCACTCGGAGAGGTGAACTCCTCGGCCAGGTCCATCCCGATCCGTTCCGCGACCGCGATCGACCGGGTGTTGCGGGAGTCGATCATCGCCATGACGTGCGGGACGCCCGCGGCGCGGACCCGTTCGACGGTGGCGAGCGCGGCGGCGTAGGCGTACCCCTTGCCCCAGAAGTCGCGGCCGAGCCGCCAGCCGATCTCGATCTCCCCCAGGGGCGGCCCCCACGGCTTGGGCCACGGCTGGGCGCCGGTGAAGCCCATGACGGCGCCGTCCGGGTCCACGAGGGTCCACAGACAGAAGCCGTGCCGTGCGTCGTGCATCCGCTGGCGGGCGGTGAACTCCTCGTACACGGAGAGCTCGGCGGGACCGCCCAGGAACTCCATGACGTCGGGATGGCCGAACACCCGGTGCCAGGCGTGCGCGTCCTCATCGGTGGGCACGCGCAGCTGTACATCGGGCAGTGGCCGGGTCGGCGAGACGGTCATCGTGGGCAGCCCTTCGGATCGTGATCTCTCTCGCTGCTTAGACTGCACATGTCTCGTGCCGTTCGGCACCCCTTATCGAGCCTTCGGGAGATCCCGCAGTGACCGAGCCCCTCTCCGAACACTCCGCGGATGTGATCGTCGTCGGGGCCGGGCCCGCCGGCTCCACCACCGCCTACTACCTCGCCAAGGCCGGACTCGACGTCCTGCTCCTGGAGAAGACGGCGTTCCCGCGCGAGAAGGTGTGCGGCGACGGCCTGACCCCGCGCGCGACCAAGCAGCTCGTCGCCATGGGCATCGACGTCTCCGAAGAGGCCGGCTGGCTGCGCAACAAGGGCCTGCGGATCATCGGCGGCGGGCAGCGGCTCCAGCTGGACTGGCCCGAGCTGGCCTCCTTCCCGGACTACGGACTCGTGCGCAAGCGCGACGACTTCGACGAGACCCTCGCCCGGCAGGCCCAGAAGGCCGGCGCCCGGCTGTACGAGCGCTGCAACGTCGGCGAGCCGATCCGCGACGCCCGTACGGGGCACATCACGGGCGTGCACGCGAAGCTCGGGGAGGAGAAGAAATCCGTCACCTTCCGCGCCCCGCTGGTGGTCGCGGCCGACGGCAATTCCTCCCGTCTGTCCCTGGCGATGGGCCTGCACCGGCGCGAGGACCGCCCGATGGGCGTCGCCGTCCGCACGTACTTCACCTCGCCGCGCCACGACGACGACTACCTGGAGTCGTGGCTGGAGCTGTGGGACCGGCGCGGCGCGCAGGACCGCCTCCTCCCCGGCTACGGCTGGATCTTCGGCATGGGCGACGGCACGTCCAACGTCGGCCTCGGCATCCTCAACTCCTCCTCCGCCTTCAAGGAGCTGGACTGGCGCGAGGTCCTCAAGGCGTGGTGCGCGTCGATGCCCGCCGACTGGGGCTACACCCCGGAGAACATGACGCAGCCGATCCGCGGCGCGGCCCTGCCCATGGCCTTCAACCGGCAGCCGCACTACACCAAGGGCCTGCTGCTGGTGGGCGACGCGGGCGGGCTGGTCAATCCGTTCAACGGCGAGGGCATCGCCTACGCGATGGAGTCGGGCCAGATCGCGGCCGAGGTCATCGTCCAGGCCCACGCCCGCGCCACTCCGGCCCAGCGCGAACTGGCGCTGCACAGCTACCCGAAGGTCCTCAAGGAGACCTACGGCGGCTACTACACGCTGGGCCGCGCCTTCGTGAAGCTGATCGGCAACCCGAAGGTGATGAAGATCGCCGCCCAGCGCGGCCTCACCCACCCGGTGCTGATGCGCTTCACCCTCAAGATGCTGGCGAACCTGACCGACCCCCAGGGCGGCGACGCGATGGACCGCATCATCAACGGCCTGAGCAAGGTGGCCCCGAAGGCCTGACCGGATGCGCCTCCGCCCGCCGCGGCGATGCGGCGGGCGCGGGGCGGTTCAGTACGTCGGGCAGAGGTGGGTGTGGACCGTGTCGCGGATGCGGGACGCCTTGGTGGGGCCGAAGCCGTCCGGGTGGGCGGGGGAGGTGAAGCGCACGGCCGCGATGTCGTTCTGGCGCTTGCGGTCCCCGGGGGAGCGCGCGATCGTCTGGCACAGGCTGCGGCCGTGTTCGACGGCCTTGTCGGGCTTGTTGTGGACGATGTCCGCGTCGATGGCCGTCAGGGCCGCGAGGTACTTCGCCTGGGTCTCCGCGTCCGGCAGCGGCGGGGGCGTCTTCGCCCTGGGGTCGGCCGACTTGCCGTTCTTGTCCGGTTCCGGCGGGGGCGAGGGCGTGACCACGGGCGCCGCGGCGGGCCCCGTCCTGGCCGGGGGCAGCGTGCCGTCCTGAGCGCTCCCGCAGGCGGTGAGGCCCGCGGCGGCGATGACGGCGCCGAGTAAGACGGAGGTCGCGCGACGGTTCACTGAACTCCTCGGTTACGCCGGAGGGTCCGGCGGGGCGAGCTGCGGGAAGGACGCGATGGCGCCGTTCCCGGTGGTCACGTCGTCCAGCGACGCGGCGTCGGATCCGTGCACGGCGTGGACGCCGCGGCGGATCAGCAACAGCCCGCACAGCAGGACGGCCAGTGAGGAACCCCAGTACAGGGCCAGGACGGCGGGGCCGTCGGGGCGGGTCCAGGGGCGGGTGGTGGTCAGCAGCCAGCCGCCGAGGGCGAGGAGGCCGAGGCCGGCGGCGGCCGCGAGCGCCGTCGCGTCGGGGGCGGACGCGCGGTCGTACTGTCCGCGCCGCCCGTGCTGTCCGTCGTGCTCGCTGTGGTGCGCGTCGTGGTGCGTGCTCAATCCGGCCACCTCCTGCCCACGATGGTAGGGCTCGGGGGCGTGCATCGGAGCCGCCCGTTCCGGGGTGGTTCGCCGCGCGGGCCGGTGTCCGGCTCCCGTACGCGGGGTCGCGGAAGCGGCCCTGGGGCCTGTGGGGCCGTCAGGGCGCGTGCGCGGGGTGGGAAGTCCCCCGGAGGCGCGGTGGTCGCGCACAGGGGCCCTCGGCGGTCCTCGTGCGCGGCGGCGCGGTGGCAGGAGGGTGCGCGAGGGCCGGTACTCGCCCCCCGAGCGGGGGAGTACCGGCCTGCGGCGGTCCTGCTTCCGGCCTCGATCCGGGTGGGATCAGAGGATGCGGACGGCGCCCGTCGGCGGGTCGTAGCTCAGCGAGCGCTCGACGATGCCGGTGTTGGAGTTCTGCGCGCCGATGAACTTGCCGCCGCCGGAGTAGATGGCGACGTGGTAGGCGCTGCCGCGGCTGCCCCAGTACAGGACGTCGCCCGGCTGGAGGTTGCTCAGCGAGACGGACGTGCCCTCGGAGGACTGGTCCTGCGACATGCGCGGCAGGGAGATGTTCGCCTGGCGGAACGCGGCCTGCACGAGACCGGAGCAGTCGAACGAGGACGGACCGGTGCCGCCCAGGACGTACGCCTTGCCGACCTGGTTGCGGGCGAAGTTGATGATGGCCGCGGCGGAGCCGGTGGCCGGGGCGCGGACGCCGGAGTCGTCGTCGGACGCCGAGGAGCCGGTGGACGAGCCGCCGGTGGAGCCCTTGGCGCTCGCGAGCTGCGTGCGGCCTTCGCCGCGGTTGGCGCGGTCGGCGTCGGCCTGGCGGTTGGCCTCGTCGGCGGCCTTCTTCTCCGCGTCGGCCTTGGCCTGGGCGTCGGCCTTGGCGAGCTTGGCCTCGGCGGCGGCGCCCGTACGGGCGGTCTCCTCCTGGGCGTTCAGCTCGCCCACGAGGGCCTGCGCCCGGGTGTTGTCCGCGGCCTTGATGACGGCGGAGGACACCTGGGAGCCGAGGTCCATGTTGAGGACCGGCATCTCGAGGGTGGTCTCGGTGGCGGGTTCGGCGGCGGGGGACGCGCTCGCCGTGCCGGCCATCGCCAGCGTGCTGAGAACGCCACCGGCAACTCCGGCGCGGACCGCGAGCTTCGAGGCGCTGCGGCGCGGCTTCCGGTGGCTGGGTATGTGAGCGGTGTGGGACATAGGGACAACCGGTATCAGGGGGTTGTGGGTCGCTTCAAGAAACGTGGTCTGCGCCACAGTTGCTTCAGATGAGGTTTAACCGGGCGCGTCGCGGGCCTTATTGACGCCGTAACGGGCGAACCGGACATGCGGCCGCAAGCCTGTGATCATGGGGTTTCTGTAAAAAGTCCGAATTGGCCAGGTGGCTACCATCCACTCGACCAGATGGCCAAGCCCCCTTTCCGTCGGGGGAATTCCAGTGTGGCGCAGGTCACAGAACCGTCAGGCGATGTGGGCGTTGTGACCCGCCTGTGATGCGTCCGTGAAGTTCGTGAACGAAAGCACGCGTCCACCCGCGTCCTCGGGGGGTCCCCCGGGCGGGCTACACGGCTTCCCTTTATCACCCGCGCCGACGCGCCGCCAATTTGCATGCAGTGCGCAGCATTTGATAGGGCGACACCCCTTCCACCTGCGATGACGAGCCCGGATGTCACCTTTGGTGATCATGTGGATGCTTCGCGTACGAAGATCACCACTCATCGGACTTCATGATCGTTCGTCAGGTGGTGGAGATCACAAACTCGTTGTTGTTACCCGTGTCGCAGATCACAGACCGCCGGGCATAAGATGCGCACCAGTCCGGCTTGTGAACTGCCTCACATGCGAGCGTTCGATTGAGTACGTGATCTTCGCGAGGCGGCACAGCGCGCCGGTGCAGCGGTCCAACGGTCAAGGACGACTGGAAGGAGCGAGGAGCGTGAATGCGTACGCGCCCATCCTCGTGCTCGGCGCCCTCGGCGCAGGGTTTGCGATCTTCTCCGTGGTCATGGCCACGCTGATCGGCCCAAAACGGTACAACCGGGCAAAGCTTGACGCCTATGAATGCGGGATCGAACCGACCCCGGTTCCGGCCGGCGGTGGTCGCTTCCCGATCAAGTACTACCTGACGGCGATGCTCTTCATCGTCTTCGACATCGAGGTTGTCTTCCTCTACCCCTGGGCCGTCACCTTCGACTCCCTGGGGATCTTCGGGCTCGTCGAGATGCTGCTCTTCGTGCTCACCGTCTTCGTCGCCTACGCGTACGTATGGCGGCGGGGCGGCCTGGAATGGGACTGAGGGGCTGAATTCTCCATGGGACTGGAAGAGAAGCTGCCGAGCGGCTTCCTGCTGACCACCGTCGAACAGGCCGCGGGCTGGGTGCGCAAGTCATCCGTCTTCCCGGCCACGTTCGGCCTCGCCTGTTGCGCCATCGAGATGATGACCACCGGAGCGGGCCGGTACGACCTGGCCCGCTTCGGCATGGAGGTCTTCCGTGGCTCGCCGCGCCAGGCCGACCTGATGATCGTGGCCGGCCGGGTGAGCCAGAAGATGGCGCCCGTACTGCGGCAGGTGTACGACCAGATGCCTTCTCCCAAATGGGTCATCTCCATGGGGGTTTGCGCATCATCGGGTGGAATGTTCAATAACTATGCAATTGTCCAGGGCGTCGACCACATCGTCCCCGTGGACATCTATCTGCCCGGTTGCCCGCCCCGCCCCGAGATGCTGATGGACGCGATCCTCAAGCTCCACCAGAAGATCCAGGGTTCCAAGCTCGGTGTGAACCAGCAGGAGGCGGCCCGCGAGGCGGAGGAGGCGGCCCTCAAGGCGCTCCCCACCATTGAGATGAAGGGTCTGCTCCGGTGAGCGCGACGAACGACGCGACCAATGGCCGCGCGCACGAAGGGCCGGAGGGGAACGGGAACGTTCCCGCGCCCCGCGGCGGCGCCGCGGGCGAGGTCATCGGCGTCCGCAAGGGCATGTTCGGGGCCACGAAGGGCGCCGACACCAGCGGCTACGGCGGCCTCGTGCGCACCGTGGCCTTCCCGGGCGCCAGCAGCCGACCGTACGGCTCGTACTTCGACGAGGTCGCGGACGAGCTCGAAGGCGCCCTGGAGGAGCAGGACCTGGTGCCGGAGAACGCCATCGAGAAGACGGTCGTGGACCGCGGCGAACTCACCTTCCACATCGCGCGCGAGCACCTCCTGACGGTGGCCTCCACCCTGCGCGACGACCCGGCCCTGCGCTTCGAGCTGTGCACCGGGGTCTCCGGCGTCCACTTCCCGGACGACAAGGGCCGCGAGCTGCACGCCGTCTACCACCTGCGCTCGCTCACCCACGGTCGGGTGCTGCGGCTGGAGGTGTCGGTCCCGGACCGCGATCCGCACCTGCCGTCGCTGGTGTCGGTCTATCCGACCAACGACTGGCACGAGCGCGAGACGTACGACTTCTTCGGCCTGGTCTTCGACGGGCACCCGGCCCTCACCCGGATCATGATGCCGGACGACTGGCAGGGCTTCCCGCAGCGCAAGGACTACCCGCTCGGCGGCATCGCCGTCGAGTACAAGGGCGCCCAGATCCCGGCTCCCGACCAGCGGAGGTCGTACAGCTGATGTCCACTTCACCCGAGACGTCCCACGCCTCCTCCCGCGAGACCACCGAGGGCACCGTCTACACCGTCACCGGCGGCGACTGGGACGAGGTCGTGCAGTCGGCCGCCCGCGCCGACGACGAGCGGATCATCGTCAACATGGGTCCCCAGCACCCGTCCACGCACGGCGTGCTGCGGCTGATCCTGGAGATCGACGGCGAGACGGTCACCGAGGCCCGCTGCGGAATCGGCTACCTGCACACCGGGATCGAGAAGAACCTCGAGTTCCGCAACTGGACGCAGGGCACCACCTTCGTGACGCGGATGGACTACCTGACGCCGTTCTTCAACGAGACGGCGTACTGCCTGGGCGTCGAGAAGCTCCTCGGCATCACGGACCAGGTGCCCGACCGCGCCACCGCCATCCGCGTCCTGCTGATGGAGCTGAACCGGCTCTCCTCGCACCTGGTGTGCATCGCCACCGGCGGCATGGAGCTGGGCGCGACCACGATCATGATCTACGGCTTCCGGGACCGCGAGCTGATCCTCGACATCTTCGAGCTGATCACCGGTCTGCGCATGAACCACGCGTTCATCCGCCCCGGCGGCCTCGCCCAGGACCTGCCCCCGGGCGCGATGGACCAGCTGCGCGACTTCGTGAAGACCATGAAGAAGAACCTGCCGGAGTACGACAAGCTCGCCACCGGCAACCCCATCTTCAAGGCCCGCATGCAGGACGTCGGCTACCTCGACCTCACCGGCTGCATGGCGCTCGGCGCCACCGGCCCCGTCCTGCGCTCGGCGGGTCTGCCGCACGACCTGCGCAAGACGGACCCGTACTGCGGGTACGAGGAGTACGAGTTCGACGTTCCGACCACCGAGTCCTGCGACTCCTACGGCCGGTTCCTGATCCGCCTCGAGGAGATGCGGCAGTCGCTGCGGATCGTCGAGCAGTGCCTGGACCGGCTGGAGCCCGGACCGGTCATGGTCGCCGACAAGAAGATCGCCTGGCCCGCGCAGCTGGCGATGGGACCGGACGGCCTCGGCAACTCGCTCGACCACATCAAGAACATCATGGGCACCTCGATGGAGGCCCTCATCCACCACTTCAAGCTGGTGACCGAGGGCTTCCGGGTACCGGCCGGCCAGGCGTACGCGGCCGTCGAGTCCCCCAAGGGCGAACTGGGCGTCCACCTCGTCTCCGACGGCGGCACCCGCCCCTACCGGGTCCACTTCCGCGACCCGTCCTTCACCAACCTGCAGGCCATGGCGGCGATGTGCGAGGGCGGCCAGGTCGCCGACGTCATCGTGGCCGTCGCCTCCATCGACCCCGTGATGGGAGGCGTCGACCGATGACCACCGCGCTTTCTGGAGGGGACACCCCCCAGTCCCCCCTCTCACTGGGGATGCCCCAGCTGCCCGCCCCCGACTACCCGGCCGAGGTGCACGCCCGGCTCGCGGCGGACGCGCAGGAGGTCATCGCCCGCTACCCCGACAGCCGCTCCGCGCTGCTGCCGCTGCTGCACCTCACGCAGTCGGAGGAGGGGTACGTCTCGCGCACCGCGATCCGCTTCTGCGCCGAGATGCTGGGCCTGACCACCGCCGAGGTCACCGCCGTCGCCACCTTCTACACGATGTACCGGCGCAAGCCCTCGGGCGACTACCAGGTGGGCGTCTGTACGAACACCCTGTGCGCGGTCATGGGCGGCGACGCCATCTTCGACGAGCTGAAGCAGCACCTGGGCGTCGGCAACAACGAGACCACCGGCGACGGCAAGGTGACGCTGGAGCACATCGAGTGCAACGCGGCCTGCGACTTCGCCCCCGTGGTGATGGTCAACTGGGAGTTCTTCGACAACCAGACCCCCGAGTCCGCGAAGGCCCTGGTCGACGACCTGCTCGCGGGCCGCCCGGTGCAGCCGACCCGGGGCGCGCCGCTGTGCACGTACAAGGAGACGGCCCGCATCCTGGCCGGCTTCCCGGACGAGCGCCCCGGCGCCGTCGAGGCGAGCGGCGGCGCGGGTCCCGCCTCGCTGATCGGCCTGCGGATCGCGCGCGGCGAGGTCCCGCACCAGAGCGGCAAGGTCGTCGGCCCGCGCGCCGAGGCGAGCGCCGAGGAGGGGGAGTGATGACGGTGACCACCGAACTGAACGAGAACGGCACCAGCCCCGAGAAGCTGCTGGCGCCCGTGCTCTCCGCCTTCTGGGACGAGCCGAACTCGTGGACGCTGGAGACCTACCGGCGCCACGACGGGTACGAGGGCCTGCGCAAGGCGCTCGCGATGACCCCGGACGACCTGATCGCCTACGTGAAGGACTCGGGGCTGCGCGGCCGCGGCGGCGCCGGCTTCCCGACCGGGATGAAGTGGCAGTTCATCCCGCAGGGCGACGGCAAGCCGCACTACCTGGTCGTGAACGCGGACGAGTCGGAGCCGGGGACCTGCAAGGACATCCCGCTGCTCTTCGCCAATCCGCACTCCCTCATCGAGGGCATCGTGATCGCCTGTTACGCGATCCGCTCGCAGCACGCCTTCATCTACCTGCGCGGCGAGACCGTCCCCGTACTGCGCCGCCTGCACGAGGCCGTGCGGGAGGCGTACGCGGCGGGCTACCTCGGCAAGGACGTCCTCGGCAGCGGCCTGGACCTGGAGCTGACGGTCCACGCGGGCGCGGGCGCGTACATCTGTGGTGAGGAGACCGCGCTCCTCGACTCGCTCGAAGGCAGGCGTGGCCAGCCCAGGCTGCGTCCCCCCTTCCCCGCGGTCGAGGGGCTCTACGCGTGCCCCACCGTGGTGAACAACGTCGAGTCCATCGCGTCCGTTCCCGCGATCCTGAACCGGGGCAAGGACTGGTTCAAGTCGATGGGGACCGAGAAGTCCCCCGGCTTCACGCTGTACTCGCTGAGCGGGCACGTCGTGGGACCCGGCCAGTACGAGGCCCCCCTCGGCATCACCCTGCGCCAGCTCCTCGACATGAGCGGCGGCATCCGCCCCGGGCACCGGTTGAAGTTCTGGACCCCCGGCGGCTCCTCCACCCCGATGTTCACCGAGGAGCACCTGGACGTGCCCCTGGACTACGAGGGCGTCGGCGCGGCCGGTTCCATGCTGGGCACCAAGGCCCTGCAGTGCTTCGACGAGACGACCTGCGTGGTCCGGGCGGTCACCCGCTGGACGGAGTTCTACGCGCACGAGTCCTGCGGCAAGTGCACGCCGTGCCGCGAGGGCACGTACTGGCTCGTCCAGTTGCTCCGCGACATCGAGGCGGGCAAGGGCGTCATGTCCGACCTCGACAAGCTGAACGACATCGCCGACAACATCAACGGCAAGTCGTTCTGCGCGCTCGGCGACGGCGCGGCCAGCCCCATCTTCTCCTCGCTGAAGTACTTCCGCGCGGAGTACGAGCAGCACATCACGGGCAAGGGCTGCCCCTTCGACCCCAAGAAGTCGACCCTCTGGGCTGACACGGAGGTGAACGCGTGACCGTCACCAGTAATGCTCCCGCCGGTGGCGGCGAGGCCGTGGTGCCGCCGCAGGACCTGGTCTCCCTCACCATCGACGGCGTCGAACTGTCGGTGCCCAAGGGGACCCTGGTCATCCGTGCCGCCGAGCAGATCGGCGTCGAGATCCCCCGGTTCTGCGACCACCCGCTGCTCGCCCCGGCCGGTGCCTGCCGCCAGTGCATCGTCGAGGTGGAGGGCCAGCGCAAGCCGATGGCCTCCTGCACCATCACCTGCACCGACGGCATGGTCGTCAAGACGCAGCAGACCTCGCCGGTCGCGGACAAGGCCCAGCGCGGGGTGATGGAGCTGCTGCTCATCAACCACCCGCTGGACTGCCCGGTATGCGACAAGGGCGGCGAGTGCCCGCTGCAGAACCAGGCGATGTCGCACGGCAACTCCGAGTCCCGCTTCGAGGGCCACAAGCGCACCTACGAGAAGCCGGTCCCGATCTCCACCCAGGTGCTGCTGGACCGCGAGCGCTGCGTGCTGTGCGCGCGCTGCACCCGCTTCTCCAACCAGATCGCCGGGGACCCGATGATCGAGCTGTTGGAGCGCGGCGCGCTCCAGCAGGTCGGCACCGGCGAGGACGACCCCTTCGAGTCGTACTTCTCCGGCAACACCATCCAGATCTGCCCGGTCGGCGCGCTCACCTCGGCCGCCTACCGCTTCCGCTCGCGCCCCTTCGACCTGGTCTCCTCCCCGAGCGTGTGCGAGCACTGCGCGGGCGGTTGCGCGACGCGCACCGACCACCGCCGCGGCAAGGTGCTGCGCCGCCTGGCGGCCGAGGACCCCGAGGTCAACGAGGAATGGGTCTGCGACAAGGGCCGCTTCGGCTTCCGCTACGCGCAGCGCCCCGACCGGCTGACCACTCCGCTGGTGCGCGGCAGCGACGGGGTCCTCGCCCCGGCGAGCTGGCCCGAGGCGCTGGCGGCCGCGGCCGCCGGGCTGTCCGCGGCGCGCGGCCGGGCGGGGGTGCTCACCGGCGGTCGGCTGACCGTCGAGGACGCCTACGCCTACGCCAAGTTCGCGCGGGTGGTGCTCGACACCAACGACATCGACTTCCGGGCCCGGGTGCACAGCGCGGAGGAGGCCGACTTCCTGGCCTCCTCGGTCGCCGGTCGCGGCAAGGACCTCGACGGCGACGGCGTCACCTATACCTCGCTGGAAGCGGCGCCCGCCGTGCTGCTCGTCGGCATCGAGGCCGAGGAGGAGGCCCCCGGCGTCTTCCTGCGGCTGCGCAAGGCCCACCTGGCGCGCAAGCAGCGCACCTTCGGCCTCGCGCCCTTCGCCACCCGCGGTCTGCAGAAGGCGGGCGGCACCCTGCTGGCCGCAGCTCCCGGCACCGAGCCCGAGTGGCTCGACGCCCTCGCCTCCGGCACCGGTCTGGAGGACGGCGGCCACGCGGCCGCCGAGGCGCTGCGGCTGCCGGGCGCGGTCATCGTCGTCGGCGAGCGGCTCGCGTCCGTTCCGGGCGCGCTGACCGCGGCCGTACGGGCGGCCACCGCGACCGGCGCCACCCTGGTGTGGATCCCGCGCCGGGCCGGTGAGCGGGCCGCGATCGAGGCGGGGGCGCTGGCGTCCCTGCTGCCGGGGGCCCGGCCGGCCACCGACCCGCGGGCCCGCGAGGAGGTCGCCGCGGCCTGGGGGCTGGACGAACTCCCGCACCGCTACGGCCGCGACACCGGCCAGATCGTGGAGGCCGCGGCGGGCGGTGAACTGGGCGCGCTGCTCGTCGGCGGCGTCGAGGTCGCCGACCTGCCGGATCCGGTCCGGGCGCGCGAAGCGCTGGGGGAGGCCTTCGTGGTCTGCCTGGAGCTGCGGCCGAGCGAGGTCACCGATCTCGCGGACGTGGTCCTGCCGGTGGCGGCCGTCGCGGAGAAGGCCGGTGCCTTCATCAACTGGGAGGGGCGGGTGCGTCCCTTCGAGGCCGCCTTGAAGCCCGACCAGATGACCCGCCGGCTGGCCCCGGCCGACGCCCGCGTGCTGCACATGCTGGCCGACGCCGCCGACCGGCCGATCGCGCTGGCCGACGTACACGCCGTGCGCCGGGAGCTGGACCGGCTCGGGCCGTGGGCCGGTGCCCGCGCGGGCGCGCAGGGCGTGGACACCGCGCCGCTGCCCCGGCCGGGCGCGGGCGAGGCGGTCCTGGCGGGCCACCGGCTGCTGCTGGACCAGGGTCTGCTCCAGCAGGGCGACGAGGCCCTGGCCGGGACCCGGCACGAGGCCAGTGCCCGGCTGTCGGCGGCCACCGCCGCCGAGACCGGGGTCAAGAGCGGTGACGTCCTCGCCGTCACCGGGCCGTCCGGTTCGGTGGAACTGCCGCTGCGGATCACCGAGATGCCCGACCGGGTGGTGTGGCTCCCGCTGAACTCCACCGGCCGCGGCGTCCTCGCGGACACCGGTGCCCGCCCGGGCGCCCTGGTCCGCATCGGCCCCGCGACCCGGCGGGCCGAGACCGGCGACGCCACTTCGGAGGTGGACGCGTGAACGGCGTACAAATCGCTGCCGAGGACCTGTCGCTGTTCGGCAAGGACGTCTGGTGGCTGGTCCTGATCAAGGCGGTGTTCTGCTTCGCCTTCCTGATGGTGACCGTGCTCTTCTCCATCGTGTGGGAGCGCAAGGTCGTCGCCTGGATGCAGCTGCGCATCGGCCCCAACCGGCACGGCCCCTGGGGCTTCCTCCAGTCGCTGGCCGACGGCGTCAAGCTGATGCTCAAGGAAGACATCGTCGTCAAGCGGGCCGACAAGGTGGTGTACATCCTGGCCCCGATCATCGCGGCGGTGCCGGCCTTCATGGCCATCGCGGTGATCCCCTTCGGGCCCTCCGACAACCAGGTCTCGATCTTCGGCCAGCGCACCACGATGCAGCTCACCGACCTGCCGATCGCGATGCTGTACGTGCTCGCGGTGGCCTCGGTCGGGATCTACGGCATCGTGCTCGCGGGCTGGTCGTCGGGCTCGACGTACCCGCTGCTCGGCGGCCTGCGCTCCTGCGCGCAGATGATCTCCTACGAGATCGCGATGGGCGCGGCCTTCGCCTCGGTCTTCCTCTACTCCGGGTCGATGTCGACCTCGAAGATCGTGGAGGCGCAGGGCGACCGCTGGTTCATCGTGCTGCTGCCGGTGTCCTTCATCATCTACGTCGTCACGATGGTGGGCGAGACCAACCGCGCCCCCTTCGACATGCCGGAGTCCGAGGGCGACCTGGTCGGCGGCTTCAACACCGAGTACTCCTCGATCAAGTTCGCGCTCTTCATGCTGGCCGAGTACGTCAACATGGTCACCGTCTCCTCGGTCGCGACCACCCTGTTCCTGGGCGGCTGGCGGGCCCCGGCGCCGATCTCGACGTACTGGGAGGGCGCGAACCACGGCTGGTGGCCGATGCTCTGGTTCGTCCTCAAGGTCCAGCTGTTGCTCTTCTTCTTCATCTGGCTGCGCGGCACGCTGCCCCGCGTGCGCTACGACCAGCTGATGAAGCTCGGTTGGAAGGTCCTCATCCCGGTCTCGGTCGTCTGGCTGATGCTGGTGGCGACCGTGCGGGCGCTGCGCAACGAGCGGTACGACTTCTCGGAAATCGTGCTGTACGTGGGCGGGGGCGTGGTGGCGGTGCTGCTGCTGTCCCTGGTCGCCGACGTCTTCCGCGACCGCAAGGGGAAGGCGGCCGCGGCGGCCGAACTGCGCGACGCGGAGCCCTTCGATCCGTTGGCGGGCGGTTTCCCGGTCCCGCCGAAGCCCGGCCAGCTCCTGGCACCCGTACCGCGCAGGCGTCCCCGCACCGAGCGGGAGCTGATCGTCAGCGGCGGGCCGAACAACGACAGTGACCGAGAGGAGGGTGCTGAGGATGTCTGACACCGACGAGAACGAGAAGTGGCAGAACCCGGTCGCCGGCTTCGGCGTGACCTTCAAGGCCATGTTCAAGAAGCGGCTGACCGAGCAGTACCCGGAGCAGCAGAAGACCACGGCCCCGCGCTTCCACGGACGGCACCAGCTCAACCGGCACCCGGACGGTCTGGAGAAGTGCATCGGGTGCGAGCTGTGCGCCTGGGCCTGTCCCGCCGACGCGATCTACGTGGAGGGCGCGGACAACACCGAGGAGGAGCGCTACTCCCCGGGCGAGCGCTACGGCCGCGTCTACCAGATCAACTACGCCCGCTGCATCCTGTGCGGGCTGTGCGTCGAGGCGTGCCCGACCCGGGCGCTGACCATGACGAACGAGTTCGAGCTGGCCGACTCCAGCCGTGAGGCGCTCATCTACACCAAGGAGCAGCTCCTCGCCGGGCTCACGGAGGGCATGGTCGAGGCTCCGCACTCGATCTTCCCGGGCACGGACGACCAGGACTACTACCGCGGGTTGGTGACGGAGGCGGCTCCGGGCACGGTCCGCCAGGTCGCCGTCTCCAAGGGCGAGGGCGCCGCCGAGGCCGAGGAGGTGGGCGCGTGAACGCCGTGGCCGCCGCCTCGCTGACCTCCACGGGTGAGGCCGTGCAGTTCTGGGTCCTGGGCACGGTCGCCGTGATCGGCGCGCTGTGCACGATCCTGATGAAGAAGGCCGTCCACAGTGCGCTGTGCCTGGCCGGGACGATGATCATCCTGGCGGTCTTCTACCTCGCCAACGGGGCGTACTTCCTGGGCGTCGTCCAGGTCATCGTCTACACCGGCGCGATCATGATGCTCTTCCTCTTCGTGGTCATGCTCGTCGGCGTCACCGCCGCTGACTCGCTCAAGGAGACCCTCAAGGGCCAGCGCTGGCTGGCGCTGCTGTGCGGGCTCGGCTTCGGCATCCTGCTGATCGCCGGGATCCGCAACGCCTCCCTGACCCACTTCAACGGGCTGGGGAAGGTCAACTCGGCGGGCCACGTCGAGGGCCTGGCCACGCTGATCTTCACCAAGTACGTGTTCGCCTTCGAGATCACCGGCGCGCTGCTCATCACGGCGGCCGTCGGCGCGATGGTGCTCACCCACCGCGAGCGCACCGAGCGGGCCGCGACCCAGCGCGAGCTGGCCGAGCGGCGCGTGCGCGAGGGCGTCCAGCTCCCGCCGCTGCCCGCCCCCGGCGTGTACGCCCGGCACAACGCGGTGGACGTCGCCGGTCTGCTGCCGGACGGCACCCCGTCCGAGCTGACCGTGAACCAGACCCTGCGCTCCCGGGGCCAGATCCGGGACGTGTCCGGCAAGGCGCTGGAGGACCTGAAGGCGCTGGAGCAGGCCTCGTCCGAGCGGCTCGGCCGTGAGGAGGCATCGAAGTGAATCCCGTCAACTACCTCTATCTCGCCGCCCTGTTGTTCACCATCGGCGCGGCGGGCGTGCTCATCCGCAAGAACGCGATCGTCCTGTTCATGTGCGTGGAGCTGATGCTCAACGCCTGCAACCTGGCCTTCGTCACCTTCTCCCGGATGCACGGCAACCTGGACGGTCAGATCATCGCCTTCTTCACGATGGTGGTCGCCGCCGCGGAGGTCGTGGTCGGCCTGGCGATCATCGTGTCGCTGTTCCGTACCCGCCACTCGGCCTCGGTCGACGACGCCAGCCTGATGAAGCTGTAAGGGGCGCTCACCGTGGAGAACATGATCGCGCTGCTCGTGGCGGCGCCCCTGCTCGGAGCGGCGGTGCTGCTCTGCGGCGGCCGCCGGCTCGACAAGGCCGGGCACCTGCTCGGCACCCTGCTCGCCGCCGTCTCCTTCGGGATCGGCGTGGCGCTCTTCACCGACATGCTCGGCCGCGCCGCCGACGACCGGGCGATGCACCAGCGGCTCTTCAGCTGGATCCCGGTGGAGGGCTTCCGGGCCGACCTCGGCTTCCAGCTCGACCAGTTGTCGATGACCTTCGTCCTGCTGATCACCGGCGTCGGCACGCTCATCCACGTGTACTCGATCGGGTACATGGAGCACGACGAGCGCCGCCGCCGCTTCTTCGGCTACCTCAACCTCTTCCTCGCAGCGATGCTGATCCTGGTCATCGCCGACAACTACCTGCTGCTGTACGTCGGGTGGGAGGGCGTCGGTCTGGCGTCGTACCTGCTCATCGGCTTCTGGCAACACAAGCCCAGCGCGGCGACCGCCGCCAAGAAGGCCTTCCTGGTCAACCGGGTCGGCGACATGGGCCTGTCGATCGCCATCATGCTGATGTTCACCACCTTCGGGACCTTCGCCTTCGGCCCGGTCCTGGGCGCGGCGGACGCCACGTCCGAGGGCAAGCTGACGGCCATCGGCCTGATGCTGCTGCTCGCCGCCTGCGGCAAGTCGGCCCAGGTGCCGCTCCAGTCCTGGCTCGGCGACGCGATGGAGGGCCCGACCCCGGTCTCGGCCCTGATCCACGCGGCGACGATGGTGACCGCCGGCGTCTACCTGATCGTCCGCTCGGGCGCCATCTTCAACGGGGCGCCGGACGCGCAGACCGCGGTCGTCGTGGTCGGCGCGGTGACGCTCCTGTTCGGTGCGATCGTCGGTTGCGCGAAGGACGACATCAAGAAGGCCCTCGCCGGTTCGACGATGTCGCAGATCGGCTACATGATCCTGGCCGCGGGCCTCGGCCCCATCGGCTACGTCTTCGCGATCATGCACCTGGTGACGCACGGCTTCTTCAAGGCGGGCCTCTTCCTCGGCGCCGGTTCCGTGATGCACGGGATGAACGACGAGGTCGACATGCGCAAGTACGGCGCCCTGCGCACCTACATGCCGGTCACCTTCGTCACCTTCGGTCTCGGCTACCTCGCCATCATCGGCTTCCCGGGCCTGTCGGGCTTCTTCTCCAAGGACAAGATCATCGAGGCGGCCTTCGCGAAGGGCGGCACCGAGGGCTGGATCCTCGGCGGCGTCGCCCTGTTGGGCGCCGCGATCACCGCGTTCTACATGACGCGCGTGATGCTGCTGACCTTCTTCGGCGAGAAGCGCTGGCAGCCCGACGCGGACGGCCACGCGCCGCACCCGCACGAGTCCCCGAAGTCCATGACGATCCCGATGATCGTGCTGGCCTTCGGCTCCGTCTTCGCGGGCGGCGTCTTCGGGATCGGCGACCGCTTCCTCAAGTGGCTGGAGCCGGTCACCGGGCACGAGCACGGCAACCCGCCGGTCAGTGCCCTGACGGTGACCCTGTCCACCATGGTGGTGCTGGTCCTCGGTGTCGGCGTGGCCTGGGCGATGTACGGCCGGAGGCCCGTCCCGGTGGTCGCCCCGCGCGGCTCGCTGCTGACCCGGGCGGCCCGGCGCGACCTGTTCCAGGACGACTTCAACCACGTCGTGCTGGTGCGCGGCGGCGAGCACCTGACCCGCTCGCTCGTCTACGTCGACCACAGCCTGGTCGACGGCGTGGTCAACGGCAGTGCCGCCGCGGTCGGCGGGCTGTCGGGCCGGCTGCGCAAGCTCCAGAACGGCTACGCCCGCAGCTACGCGGTCTCGATGTTCGGGGGCACGGCGATCCTGATCGCCGCGACCCTGCTGATGAGGGCGGTGTGAGATGAGTTTCCCGCTTCTGACGGTGACGGCGGCGCTGCCCGCGGTCGGCGCGATCCTGACGGCGGCCGTACCGGCCGCGCGCCGGACCGCCGCCAAGTGGCTCGCGCTGCTCGTCTCGCTCGCGACGCTGGCGCTGGCCGCCCTCGTCGCGGTCCGCTTCGATCCGGGCGGCGACCGCTTCCAGCTCACCGAATCCCACTCCTGGATCAAGGACTTCGGGGTCCGCTACGAGGTGGGCGTGGACGGCATCGGGGTGGCGCTGATCGCGCTCACCGCGCTGCTGATCCCCTTCGTCATCGCGGCGGGCTGGCACGACGCCGACCCCCTGGAGACGCACTCCTCGCGCTGGCGGCCGACCCAGGGCTTCTTCGCCCTGATCCTGCTGGTCGAGGCGATGGTGATCATCTCCTTCGCGGCCACCGACGTCTTCGTCTTCTACATCTTCTTCGAAGCCATGCTCATCCCGATGTACTTCCTCATCGGCGGCTTCGGGGACCGGGCGCACTCCGGGTCCGACGAGAACGCGGCCGCGCAGCGCTCGTACGCGGCGGTCAAGTTCCTCCTCTACAACCTGGCCGGCGGCCTGATCATGCTGGCCGCGGTCGTCGGGCTGTACGTGGTCGCGGGGAACTTCTCCCTCCAGGAGATCATCGCGGCCCGGGCCGCCGGCACCCTGGACATGTCCCAGGGCACCGAACGCCTGCTGTTCCTCGGCTTCTTCTTCGCCTTCGCGGTGAAGGCCCCGCTGTGGCCGCTGCACACCTGGCTGCCCAACGCGATGGGCGAGGCCACCGCCC
The DNA here is from genome assembly GCF_042730635.1 of Streptomyces sp. NPDC059917. Taxonomy (NCBI): domain Bacteria; kingdom Bacillati; phylum Actinomycetota; class Actinomycetes; order Kitasatosporales; family Streptomycetaceae; genus Streptomyces; species Streptomyces sp. NPDC059917. Next base: position 24,502 of record NZ_JBHWLC010000011.1, on the reverse strand, counting down.
CGGTGGCCGTCCTGATCACCGCGGTGGTCGACAAGGTCGGCACCTTCGCGATGCTCCGCTTCTGCCTCGGCCTCTTCCCCGAGGCCAGCAAGTGGGCCACCCCGGTCGTCCTGGTCCTGGCCCTGATCAGCATCGTCTACGGCGCGCTGCTCGCGGTCGGCCAGCGGGACATCAAGCGGCTGGTCGCCTACGCCTCGATCTCGCACTTCGGCTTCATCATCCTGGGCATCTTCGCGATGACCTCCCAGGGCCAGTCCGGCGCCACCCTCTACATGGTCAACCACGGCCTGTCGACGGCGGCGCTGATGCTGGTGGCCGGCTTCCTGATCTCGCGCCGCGGCTCCCGGCTCATCGCCGACTACGGCGGCGTGCAGAAGGTGGCCCCGGTGCTCGCCGGGACCTTCCTGATCGGCGGCCTGGCCACCCTCTCGCTGCCGGGCCTCGCGCCCTTCGTCAGCGAGTTCCTGGTCCTGGTGGGCACCTTCGCCCGCTACCCGGCCGTCGGCATCATCGCCACCTTCGGCATCGTGCTGGCCGCGCTCTACACGCTGGTCCTCTACCAGCGCACCATGACCGGCCCGCTCAAGGAGGAGGTCCGCGCCATGCCGGACCTGCGCCTGCGGGAGGTGCTGGTGGTCGCCCCGCTGATCGCCCTGCTGATCGGGTTCGGCGTCTACCCGAAGCCGCTGACCGAGATCGTCAACCCGGCGGTGAAGCACACCATGTCCGACGTGAAGCAGCAGGACCCCAAGCCCAGCGTGCCGGTACAGAGCGTGGAGGCCGCCAAGTGAGCACGACCGCCGTGGGCCTGTGGGCCCTGGCCGCCGATCCGATCGACAAGATCCCGGCCCCGCACATCGAGTACGCCCAGCTCTCGCCCACGCTGATCGTGCTGGGCGCCGCGCTGATCGGCGTCCTCGTCGAGGCGTTCGTACCGCGCCGGGCCCGGTACGCCGTCCAGGTGTTCGTCACCGCCGCCGCACTGGCCTCGGCCTTCGCGGCGGTGGTCGGCCTCGCCGCCGGTGGCTACGGCACCACCAAGGCGCACGTCGCCGCGATGGGCGCCATCGCGGTGGACGGACCGGCGCTGTTCCTGCAGGGCACCATCCTGCTGGCCTCCGTCGTCGCCGTCTTCACCTTCGCCGAGCGGCGCCTGGACCCGGAGGTGCACGGCAACCGGGTGGACTCCTTCGCCGCGCAGGCGGCGTCGGTCCCGGGCAGCGACAGCGAACGGGCCGCGGTCAAGGCCGGTTTCGCCACCACCGAGGTCTTCCCGCTGATGCTGTTCGCGGTCTCCGGGATGCTGATCTTCCCGGCCGCCGACGACCTGCTGACCCTCTTCGTGGCGCTGGAGGTCTTCTCCCTCCCGCTCTACCTGCTCTGCGCCCTCGCCCGCCGCCAGCGGCTGATGTCGCAGGAGGCCGCGGTCAAGTACTTCCTGCTGGGCGCCTTCTCCTCCGCCTTCCTCCTCTTCGGCATCGCGCTCCTGTACGGCTACGCGGGCTCCGTCTCGTACTCCGTCATCGCCGACGTGGTGGACGGCACCGTCCAGAAGATCGACCCGGCCCTCGCGGGGACCATGGGCAACGACGCGCTGCTGCTGATCGGCGGCGCGCTGATCCTGATGGGCCTGCTCTTCAAGGTCGGCGCCGTCCCCTTCCACATGTGGACCCCGGACGTCTACCAGGGCGCCCCGACCCCGGTCACCGGCTTCATGGCGGCGGCGACGAAGGTCGCGGCCTTCGGCGCGCTGCTGCGGCTGCTGTACGTGGTCCTGCCGGGCCTGCGCTGGGACTGGCGCCCGGTGATGTGGGGCGTCGCGATCGTCACGATGCTGGCGGGCGCGGTCATCGCGATCACCCAGACCGACGTGAAGCGGCTGCTGGCCTACTCCTCGATCGCGCACGCGGGCTTCATCCTGGCCGGTGTGATCGCCACGTCGAAGGAGGGCGTCTCCTCCGTCCTCTTCTACCTGGCGGCGTACTCCTTCGTGACGATCGGCGCCTTCGCCGTGGTCACGCTGGTGCGCGACGCGGGCGGCGAGGCCACGCACCTGTCCAAGTGGGCCGGTCTCGGACGGCGTTCCCCGCTGACGGCGGCCGTCTTCGCGGTCTTCCTGCTCGCCTTCGCCGGCATCCCGCTGACCTCCGGCTTCGCCGGTAAGTTCGCGGTCTTCAAGGCGGCGGCGGAGGGCGGCGCGGGCGCGCTGGTCGTGGTCGGTGTGATCTCCTCGGCGATCGCGGCGTTCTTCTACGTCCGCGTCATCGTGCTGATGTTCTTCAGCGAGCCGAAGGCCGACGGCCCGACCGTCGCCGTCCCCTCGCTGTTCACGATGACCACGATCGCGGTGGGCGTCGCCGTGACGGTGGTCCTGGGCGTGGCACCCCAGTACTTCCTCGAACTGGCCGGCCACGCGAGCACGTTCGTCCGCTGACCGTTCCCCGTACGCGCCAGGGCCCGGCTCCTCTTACGAGGGCCGGGCCCTGGCGCGTACCTGGTGCGGGACTACTCGGGGCGGCGCTGCTTCGGCGTGATCGCGTCGAGGTCGAGGTCGATGGGGAAGGGGACGGAGACCTTCAGGCGGTCGTGGAAGATGCCGGTGGCGACGTACTTCTTGGTGGTGGGATCGAGTTCGTAGACGTAGACCACGGCCCGGCCGTCCTTGTTCTCGACGCGCCAGTGGTGCGGGATGCCGGCCCGGGCATACTTGATCGGCTTGGTCTCGCGGTCCCGGCCGATGGAATCGGGGGAGACAACCTCGATGGCGAGCACCACGGCCTCGGCAGGGAACCGAGTCTGTTCCAGAGCATCGACAACGTCCCCGCGCACGACGACGACGTCAGGCTCGGGCCGATTTCGTTTGTCGATGTCGATGGTGAATTCGCGGAAGACCTCGAATTCTTCGGGGGCCACCGACTGCAGTTGCCACTTGCACAGGTCGATGGCCCGCTCGTGGAAGACGCTCTGCGGACTCACGAAAACCAGGCTCCCGTCGATCAGCTCCGTGTGCGGAGGCAGATTCGGAAGCCTGTCCAGGTCGTCCGCGGTCCAGCCGCCTGCCGGTGGGATCGGCCACCGCGGCCCCGGCTCCGGTTCAGGCTGTGGCGCTGCGGATTCGACGCTCATCAGTGCTCCCATGGGGCAGAGTCTCGCGAGTCCGACCAGCGTATCGCCGGGAAACCGGGAAGCACCGCTCTTACGGGTGAGCGTGGGCCGGATCGGCGGGCTGGGAGGTCTTCGGGCAGGTCAGGGCCGGGTTCCAGTTGTGGAAGCGGCCGGCCGGGTTCTCCTTGTAGGCCCACAGGTGGAGGTCGTAGTGCTTGGGCATGCCCGCCCAGTGGCCCGGCATGGGGCCGTCGAAGGGCAGCCCGAACATGCTCGGCCGGTCGTCGGTGGTCTTCATGTCCTGGTCCCGGTCGGCGGACATCCACTCCACGGTCTCCAGCGTGCGGCGGCCGTGGGAGTCCTTCGTGCTGCTGTAGAGGAGCGCGGCCGGCCTGCTCGGGTCCGTCGAACCCCAGTTGGCCTCCTTGACGTAGTGGTAGCCCATGGCGCCCACCCCGAACGGGTTGGTCATGCACTCCATGCCGTGCGGGACGTACCCGTCCTTGATCGCCTCCCGCTCGTCCACGTACTTGGCGGTGACCGCCATCGCCGTGGCCATGTCGCGCATCGCCTGCACGTTGCGGGGGTCGGGCGCCGGACCGTCCACCGCCTGGGCCGCGGGGACGGCGGCCAGGGCTATGGACGCGGCGGCCGCGCAGGTCAGAACGGCCTTCAGGGGACGTACGGACATCGGCACTCCTGGAGGTGGGGGACGTGCCTCCACCCTGTCCGGGAGCGTTGCGGGGCGCACGCGGTGCGCGCCCGAAGGGGGGTCAGGCGGCCGCCCGGGCGGCGTAGGCGCGCACGTCCGCGTCCGGGTCGGCGGTGGCCGTGGCGAGCGCCGCGCGGGCGGCCGGCTCGGCCCGGTGGACCAGCAGCGCCAGCACGGCCGCCTTGCGGACGTCGGCGTTCGCATCGGCCAGTGCCCCGGCGAGGTGCGCCACCGCCGCCCCGGCCCCCGCGGCCGACAGGGCGGCCGCCGCCCCGGCCCGGACCTGCCACGCCGGGTCCCCGGTCAGCGCGGCCACCGCTCGGTCGGCGTACGGGCCCGGGCACCCGGTGGTGGCCAGCGCCCCCAGCGCCGCGCCCCGCACCAGCGGATCCGGGTCGCCGAGCAGCGGGTCCAGCGGCTCCGGGCGCGGGTCGCGCACCGCGGCCAGCCCCTTGGCCACCGCCACCCGGACCTCCCGCGCCCCGTCCCCCGCGGCCCGTTCGAGCGCGGCCACCGCGTCCACCGACACCAGGGCCCGCACCGCGTGGATGCGGACGTCCGCCTCCGGGTCGCCGAGGTGGGCGGCGTACAGCCGCGCGTCCCCCAGCCGCAGCGCCCGCAGCACCTCCAGCGCGGCCGAGCGGACCACCGGGTCGGCGGCCTCCGGGTCCGTGACGGCGAGGGCCGCCCGCAGACCGGCCCCCAGCGCGGGCTCCGCCGGGAGCACCTCCAGCAGCTCCCGCAGCGATCCGGCGGCCGCCGCCCGTACCGCGGGGGCGGGGTCGGCGAGCCGCTCGGTGAGCGCGGGCCCGGCCCCCTCCGGGACGCTCTCGCCGAGCGCGGCCACGGCGGCCGCGCGCACCGCCGGGTCCGGGTCGGTCAGGTAGGGCCGCAGCGCCGCTAGCCCGGGCGCCTCCTCGGCCAGCGCGAGCAGTTCGAGGATCCGGGGCGAGCCGGTGGGGGCCGCTTCGGGCGCCGCCCCGCCGGGCCCGGTCCGCTCCGCCCGCGCCTGCGTCGGCGCGGGCGCGGCGGACCGCGCCCCCGCCGTCGCCACGTCCAGCGGGTGCACCTCGCCCAGGAACCGGGAGGCCCCGCCCACCGGGGTGAACTCGGGCACCGCGACCACGTACGGCTCCACCGGACGCGCCGTGAACTCCATCGCCCCGCCGGGGGACTTGCGCAGGTCCAGGTGGTACAGCCAGTCCTCGTCGTCCCGCTCCGGATGGTCGAGCCGCTCGTGGTAGAGCCCCCACCGGGACTCGGTACGGGCCAGCGACGAGCGGGCGGCCATCTCCGCGCAGTCCCGGATGAACGACACCTCCGCGCACCGCATCAGCTCGTGCGCGGTGAGCGCGCCCATCTCCGCGATCTCCCCGGACATCCGCTCGAAGGCCGCCACCGCGAGGGAGAGCTTCGCACCGGTCTTCGGCGGGGCGACGTAGTCGTTCACGAACCGCCGCAGCTTGTACTCGACCTGCGGCTGCGGCGGCCCGTCCGGGTTCCGCAGCGGCCGGTAGACCAGCTCGTGCGCGGCGGCCACCTGGTCCGCCGGGAGGGGGCCCTCGTACGCCGTGTACCGGGCGGCGTCCGCGCCCGCCAGGTCGCCGAAGACGAAGGCGCCGATCATGTAGTTGTGCGGTACCGAGGCCAGGTCCCCGGCCGCGTACAGCCGGTCCACCGTGGTGCGCGCGTGCGCGTCGACCCGTACGCCCGAGGCCGAGTGGCCGCCGCACAGGCCGATCTCCGAGATGTGCATCTCGATGTCGTGGGTGCGGTAGTCGTGCCCGCGGTTCGCGTGGAAGGTGCCGCGCGTGGGGCGTTCGGTGGTGTGCAGGATCGATTCGAGGGAGTCGATGGACTCCTCGGGGAGGTGGCTGAGCTTGAGGTACACCGGCCCCCGGTCGGAGGCCAGCTCGGCGGCGAACTCGGCCATCATCCGGCCCGACCAGTAGTCGGAGTCGACGAACCGCTCGCCGTGCCGGTTGACCTGGTAGCCGCCGAAGGGGTTGGCGACGTACGCGCACGCGGGACCGTTGTAGTCCTTGATCAGCGGATTGATCTGGAAGCACTCGATCCCGGTCAGCGCGGCGCCCGCGTGGTAGGCCATGGCGTAGCCGTCGCCCGCGTTGGTCGGGTTCTCGTACGTGCCGTAGAGGTAGCCGGAGGCGGGCAGTCCGAGGCGCCCGCACGGGCCGGTCGCCAGGATCACCGCACCGGCGCGCACGGTCACGAAGGCGCCCGTGCGGGTGTGGAAGCCGGCCGCCCCGATCGCCCGGCCGTCCTCGGGCGAGGTGAGCACGCGCACCGGCATGACCCGGTTCTCGATCCGGATCAGCTCGCGCATCTCGCGCCGCCGCAGCTGCCGGTAGAGGACCTTCTTGACGTCCTTGCCCTCGGGCATGGGCAGCACGTAGGAGCCGGAGCGGTGCACCTGGCGCACCGCGTACTCGCCGTGCTCGTCCTTCTCGAACTTCACCCCGTAGCGCTCCAGGCGCCGCACCATCTCGAAGCCGCGCGTCGCGGTCTGGCGCACCGTGGACTGGTCGACGATCCCGTCGTTGGCGCGGGTGATCTCGGCGACGTAGTCGTCGGGTTCGGCCCGGCCGGGCACGACCGCGTTGTTGACGCCGTCCATGCCCATGGCGAGGGCGCCGGAGTGCCGTACGTGCGCCTTTTCGAGCAGGAGCACGCGGGCACCCCGCTCGGCGGCCGTCAGCGCCGCCATCGTCCCGGCGGTGCCGCCGCCGATGACGAGGACGTCGCAGGAGATCTCCTCGGCCGTGCCGATCGCGGGGATGTCCACGGGTGCTGCCTTTCCGTTCGGTTCAGTTCATCGGGCGTTGTCGTCGGCGCCCGCCGGGTCCTCGCGCAGGGAGCGCAGGACCTCCTCGCGCAGGGCCTCGTGCGGGGCGTGGCCGGCCGCCGACCGCTCGCGCGGCCGCGGTACGTCGACCACGCGCCCGGCGGCGAGCAGCGCGATCCGGTCGCCGAGGAAGAGGGCCTCGTCGACGTCGTGGGTGACGAAGACGACGCTCGCGCCGCTCCCGGCGAGCACCTCGACCAGCAGGTCCTGCATCTCGGCGCGGGTCCGGGCGTCGAGCGCGCCGAAGGGTTCGTCCATCAGGACGGCGCGCGGCCCGCCCGCCAGCGCCCGGGCCAGCTGGACGCGTTGGCGCTGGCCGCCGGAGAGCTGGTGGGGGAGCTTGCCGGCGTGCTCGGCCAGCCCCACGCGGGCCAGCCAACGGGCGGCCGTGGCGCGCCGCTCGGCCCGGGGCACCCGGCGGATCGCGAGCGGGAGTTCGACGTTCGCCCGGACCGTCCGCCAGGGCAGCAGCGCGTCGTCCTGGAAGACCAGGGCCCGGTCCGCGTCCGGGCGCAGCACGGGCCGGCCGTCCTGTTCCACGCTGCCCGCGAGCGGCGGCAGCAGGCCGGCGAGGGTCCGCAGCAGGGTGGACTTCCCGCAGCCGGAGGGGCCGACGACGGCGAGCACCTCGCCCGCCTCGACGTCCAGTTCCACCCCGTCGAGGACGGCGCCGCGGTCCCGCCCCAGGCGTACGCCGCGCAGGGCGAAGCGGGCGCCCGCGGGGCGTGCGCCGGGGGCCGCGGCGAGGGGCGCGGCCGTGGCCGCCGTCGTGGCCGCCGTGGCCGTGTTGCCTGTGCTCATGCGGGCGTCACCTCTTTCGGCGTCCGGTCCTTGGGCGTGCGCTCCGTCCGCGTGCGGGGGACGCGGGCGGGTTCGGGCGCGCGCTCCGGGAGCCAGCCGGTCAGCCGGCGTCCCACGCGTTCGACGGCGGTCGAGGTCAGCCAGCCGAGGGCGCCGATCGTGGCCATGCCGACGAAGACGCCGGGGTAGTCGACCACCGTGTAGTCCTGCCAGGTGCGGTAGCCGACCCCGTACTCGCCGGAGATCATCTCGGCGGAGATCACGCAGATCCAGGACACCCCGATGCCGACCGACAGCCCGCCGAAGATCCCGGGCAGCGCGCCCGGCAGGACCACGGAGAACAGCACCCGGGCCCGGCCGCCGCCCAGGGTCAGCACGGCCTCCTCCCACACCGGGCTGAGCGCCCGCACCGCGTGCCGGGTGGAGACCAGGGCGGGGAAGAAGGCGGCCGCGCAGGTGATGAAGACGATCCCCTGCTCGTTCGAGGGGAAGAGCAGGATGGCCACCGGGACCAGCGCGATCGCGGGGATCGGCCGCAGCACCTCCAGCACCGGTCCCAGCAGGTCGGCGGCCACCTTGGAGCGGGCGGTCGCCGTGCCCACCGCCACCCCCAGCACCGCGGCGAGCGCGAAGCCCGTCACGATCCGGCGCAGGCTGTCGGCGAGGTCCTGCCAGTAGGGGCCCGTCGCGGCCCGCTCGGCGAACTTCGCGGCGACCTCGCCGACCGTCGGGAACTGCTCGAAGCGCAGCCAGAGGTTCACGTCCAGCGAGGTGAGCAGCTGCCAGGCCAGCAGCGCCGCCCCGAGCGAGGCCAGCCGCAGCAGCCTGCGGCCCGCCCCGCTCACGAAGGGGCCCCGGCGAGGCCGAGGGCCTCCTCGTACGTCACCGTGCGCGCCCCGCCGCCAAAGTGCGCGGCGACGTACGCCGCGGCGCCCGCCGGGGTGACGAAGGCGCGCAGCTCGGCGCCCTCGGCCACCCACACGGCCTTGTCGGCGAACCAGGGGGTGCCGGTCACCGCGTCGGGGACGTAGGCGGCGCGGACCGAACCGCCCGCCGCGCGCACCGCCTTGAGCAGTTCGCGCGGGGAGTCGTAGGCGGTGGTCCGGGGCGCCCCCTTGAGCCACAGCGCGGGCCGGGCGGCGGCGGCCGCCGTCGGGTGGGCCGGGCCGCCGGCCGCGGCGATCCGCCGCAGCGGCTCCGGGTCCACGAAGGCGTCCACGTCGACCGCGCCGACCAGCTTGGCCGCCGTCAGGACCGGCACGTCCTGCTTGAGCGCGGCGATCAGCTCGGGCCGCAGCTCGGGGTCGAAGGTCGCGATGCCGCCCTCGCCGTTGTAGAGGTACACGACCTCCGCGGGCAGTCCGGTCTCCTTGGCCACCGACTCGGCGGCGGCCACCGGCCGGTCGCGCAGGTAGGCGGTCGCCTTCTGCTGGGCGCGCAGGAAGTCGTCGAGGACGCCCGCCCGTTCGCGGGCGAACTTCTCGCGGACCGTGACGCCGTGGAAGGTCGGCAGGTTCAGCTCGGCCCCGTCGTACAGGGCCTTGGCGCGGCCCTCGAAGGCGAGCTGGCCCGGCCAGGCGACGAACTGCGACAGCGCGTCGACGCTGCCCGCCTGGAGCGCGGACGCGCCCACGCTGGGCTGCTGGTTGAGCTTCTGGATGCCCTTGTCGGGGTCGATCCCGGCGCGCTGCAGGGCCCGTACGAGGGTGCCGTCGGCGGCCGAACCGACGCTCGTCGACACCTTCTTGCCGCGCAGGTCGGCCAGCGACTCCAGCTTCGAACCGGGCGCGGTGACCACGGTGTTGAGGCCGCCGCGCAGGTTGTAGCCGGTCACCGACACCAGGTGGGTGGGCTGCTTCAGTTCCTTGCCGCGGGCCGCGTTGATGAGCAGCGGGAAGTCGCCCATCGAACCGATGTCGATCTTCCCGGCGGTCATCTGGGCGGTGATGGGCGCGCCGGTCGCGTAGTCCTGCCAGTCGACCTTGTAGGTCACCCCGTCCCGCTCGCCGCGGGCGGCCAGCTCCTGTTCGAAGTAGCCGAGGGAGCGCAGCAGGGTGCCGGCGGTGACGGTGTTGATGGTCTTGGACTGGTAGCCGACGGTCACGGTCACGGTCCTGGCCCCGGCCGCCCCGGTTTCCTGGCCGCCGCAGGCGGTGGCCAGGGGCAGCAGCAGGAGCAGGGGCGCGAGGGCTCTCGTACGCATCGGGGTCCGCGGGTGGATCCGCATGGGGAGGGGGCCTTTCACCGGAGCAGGTAGGGCATGTTGACGGTGACCGCGCCGGTGGGACAGCGGGCGGCGCAGGGGCCGCAGTACCAGCACTCGTCGACGTGCATGTAGGCCGTGCCGCTGTCCTGGTGGATGGCGAGGGAGTCGAGCGGACACATGTCGACGCAGAGGGTGCAGCCGGCGATGCACAGGGATGCGTCGATGGTCACGGGCACGTCGCCGCGCTGGGGGGCCAGGGGCATGGCTGTCTCCAGGGAAAGGGGGGAGGCGGGGAGGTGGCGCGGGGTTCAGCGGTCGCGGCGCAGCAGGCCGCTCATGGTGATCCGGTCGCCGCGGAAGCGGATGAACTCCAGGTCGACGGGGCGTCCGTCGGCGAGGTGGGTGAGCCGCTCCAGCATCAGGACGGCGGCGCCGCGCGGCGCTTGCAGCACGGCCGCGGAGTGCGCGTCGGCGCTGACGGCCTCCAGGGTGATCTCGGCGTGCCCCAGCGGGCCGCCGGTCAGGGATTCCAGGAGCCGGAAGACGTCGGTGTGCTCCAGGTCGCAGTCCAGGAGCCCGGCGCCGATGTCCATCGGGACGTAGGTGAGGTCGAGGGAGAGCGGCAGGCCGTTGAGACGGCGCAGCCGCTCGATGTAGAGCACGTCGTCGTGTTCGGGCACGCCGAGGCGCTCGGCGACGGGTGCCGGGGCCGGTACGGGTCCCATCGTGCGGACCTCGTTGCTGACCGTGCCGTGCTCGTGCAGGGTTTCGGCGAGGCCCTGGAGGCGGTCGAGGCCGTGCGGGTACTTCTCGCAGACGACCACGGTCCCCACGCCGGGCTGGCGGGCCACCAACCGCTCGCCGCGCAGCAGGTCGAGGGCCTGGCGGACGGTGTTGCGGCTGGCGCGGTAGTCGAGGGCGAGGGCGTCCTCCAGCGGGAGGACCCCGCCGGGGTAGTGGCCCGCGAGGACCTGGTGGCGCAAGAGGTCGGCGAGTTGCCGGGCGCGGTCCGCGCGCAGCCGTCGGCGGCGCGCTGCGGCGACCGGGACGGTGTGCTCACGGAGGCGTTCGGCTGGCATGCGACGGAACATACCGAGGGGCCCCGGGCGGTGGTGTTGCCGCAGTGTTGCGCCACCGGGCGCCGCCCGGAGCACCGCGCTGACCTGGGACGACGGCGGGGTGGCGGAAAGATCCGCCACCCCGCCGTGGACGTGCGTCCCGAGGTGTGGACTAGCGGGCGTCCGCGATGCGGGCGGCCGCGATCGTGCCGGTGACCTCGCCGAGGCCGACCTTGGTGCCGTCGGGGCCCGGGGCCCAGGCGGTCAGGGTGACGGTGTCGCCGTCCTCCAGGAAGGTCCGCTTGCCGTCGGGGAGTTCCAGGGCGTCGCGGCCGTTCCAGGTCAGCTCCAGGAGCGAGCCGCGCTGGCCGGTCTCGGGGCCGCTGACCGTGCCGGAGCCGTAGACGTCGCCGGTGCGCAGGGAGGCGCCGTTGACGGTCATGTGGGCGAGCTGCTGCGCCGCGGTCCAGTACATCGAGGAGAACGGCGGGTGCGCGACCTCGTGGCCGTTGATCGAGACGGTGATGTGCAGGTCGAAGCCGCCCTGCTCGTCGGCGCCCGCGTCGGAGTCGTCGAGGTAGGGCAGCAGCGGGAAGTCGCGGGCCGGGGGCGCCACGCGGGCCGCGTCCAGGGCCTCCAGCGGGGTGACCCAGGCGGAGACGGAGGTCGCGAAGGACTTCCCGAGGAAGGGGCCGAGCGGCACGTACTCCCAGGCCTGGATGTCGCGCGCCGACCAGTCGTTCAGCAGGAAGAGGCCGAAGACGTGCTCGCGGAAGTCGCCGAGCGGCACGGCCGTGCCCAGCTCGGAGGGGGTGCCGACGACGAAGCCGACCTCCGCCTCGATGTCGAGCTTGATGCTCGGGCCGAAGACGGGCGCCGGGTCCGCCGGTGCCTTGCGCTGGCCCGAGGGCCGCACGACGTCCGTGCCGGAGACGACCAGGGTGCCCGCGCGGCCGTGGTAACCGATGGGCAGGTGCTTCCAGTTGGGGGTGAGCGCGTCACCGTCCGGGCGGAAGATCTGCCCGACGTTGGTGGCGTGGTGCTCGCTCGCGTAGAAGTCGACGTAGTCCGCGACCTCGTACGGCAGGTGCAGGGTGACGGCTTCGAGCGGCACCAGGTGGGGCTCGACGGCGGGCCGGTGGCCCGGGTCGGTGACCCACGCGGTCAGCGCGCGGCGCACGTCGTGCCAGGCGGTGCGGCCGGCCGCCAGCAGCGGGTTGAGGGAGGGCTGGCCGAGCAGCCCGGCGTACGGGGACCCGAGCGCGAGGGCGACGGCTCCGGCGTCCAGCACGTACCCGCCGATCCGCACGCCGATGCGCCGCCGGGGCTCCGTGGCCCCGCCCGTCTCCTCGGCGGTCGAGAACACGCCGTACGGGAGGTTGTGCGGCCCGAACGGGTCGCCCTCGGGTACGTCGAGGGGGCTCTGCAGGGGCATGGGATACTGCCTCGCTTTCCGGGCGGCCCGGGGGTGTCCCGGGTTTTGTTGACACGTTACGTGCCTGGTGGGGCCTGCGGGAGGCCGGATTCGGGCGCTATTTGTAGGACTTGTCCAACGAGGTCCGTATCCTTGAACCCGTGACTTCCGCCCCCCTTCGCGCCCTCCCGTACGCCCTGATCGCCACTGACCTGGACGGGACGCTGCTGCGCGCAGGTGACACAGTTTCCGCCCGTTCGTACGCGGCGCTCGCGACGGCGCGCGCAGCAGGCGCCCGGCACATCATCGTCACCGGGCGCCCCGTCCCACAGGTCCGGCACGTCCTGGACGACCTCGGCTACACGGGGCTCGCGGTGTGCGGGCAGGGCGCGCAGTTGTACGACGCGGCGCAGGGCCGGATGCTGCACTCCGTCGCCCTGGACCGGGATCTGGCGGAGGTCGCCCTCGGCAAGATCGAGGCGGAGGTCGGCGAGGTGTTCGCGGCCGTCAACCGGGAGGGGCTGGACGCGGAGATGCTGATGGGGCCGGGCTACCGGATGTGGCACCCGCACCTGCCGACCGTCCGTGTGCCGCGCCGGGCGGACCTGTGGTCGGCCCCGATCAACAAGGTGCTGCTCCAGCACCCCGAGCTGGACGACGACGAGCTGACCCGGATCGCGCGGGGCGTGGTCGGTGACCTCGTCAACGTCACGATGGCCGGGGAACACACGGTGGAGATCCAGCCGCCGGGCATCGACAAGGCCAGCGGGCTGGGGCGGGCGGCGGCCGTCCTGGGCCTGGACGCCTCCTCGACGATCGCCTTCGGCGACATGCCGAACGACATCCCCATGTTCGCCTGGGCCGCGCACGGGGTGGCCATGGCCAACGCGCACCGCGAGCTGGTCGCGGTGGCGGACGAGGTGACCCTGTCGAACGAGGCGGACGGCATCGCGGTGGTCCTGGAACGCCTCTACGCCTGACCGGCCGGGTCGGGCGCTGCTGGCCGAAGATCCAGCCTGCCCGGCGTTTGAGGGCCCGCCGGAGGCGACTCCAGCCGCGCGGCGGCTTGCCCTCCGGGGGCGCCTCAATCGCCGGCGGGGCTGGAGTTGCCCGGCGGGGCTGGATTGGGCCGGGTCGGCCGAGCCGGGCGCTGCTGGCCGAAAATCCAGCCCGCCCGGCGATTGAGGGCCCGCCGGAGGCCGGAGCTGCGGCCCCCCCCCAGAGGTTCGGCTAGCCCGCCGCGCGGGGGAGGCGGCGCTCCCAGGTGCGGTGGAAGAGGACCTCGTCACCCTCACGGCACACGACCTCGTTCGACGTCACGAAGCCGCCCTCGTCGCACGAGATCTCCGACCGGGTCTCCACCCTCGCGTCCCACCCCCGCTCCGGCCGGTGCAGCCGGATCCGCCAGTGCGAGACGGTCCGGGCCGACAGGGGGTCGCCGTCCTCGATCTCGTACACCTCGCGCGCGTCCTCGCTGAACTCCAGCCCGTCCGGGTACACCCGCGTCCCGCCGTACCGCGGGTCCACCTCCAGCCGCCAGAGCCCGCGCGCCACGTCCCGCACGACCAGCCGCTCCGGCCGCGGCTCGTCCAGGGTCCCGGGGTAGACCACCCCGAGGCCCTCCGCCTGCTCCGGCGGCTCGAAGACGACCTCCGGGCCCGCCCCCGCGGCCGGGTCCCGCACCGGCAGGGTCAGCGCGCTCCCCGCCGGCTCCAGCGTCCAGCCCGCCTCGGACCCGGCCCGCGGCCAGATCCACGGCCAGTACGCGGAGGACACCGCGAGCCGGATCCGGTGCCCGGGCGGAAAGGCGTGCCCGATGCCGTTCAGCTCGAAGGTGACGTCCTCGTACGCGCCCACCGGCCACGGCACCGCCTTGTCCCGCCCCCGCCGCGCGGACAGGTTCAGCGCGCCCCGGGTGACCAGCGTCGAGGACCCGTCGGGCGCCACGTCGCAGACCCGGGCGACGACCTGCCCGTACGGCACGTCCATCCGCAGCCGCAGGGTGACCCGGGGCCGGCCCAGCACCTCCAGCCGCCCGCCGGCGCCCACCGGGAACTCGAAGCAGGCCGACTTGGCGTCCTCCTCGCGCTGGTCCGGCGGCAGGTCGCCGTCGTTGCCGAAGGGGAAGAAGCGGCCCGCGTCCAGGCCGGTGTGCTGCGGGGACACGACGAGGACCGGGTCGCCCTGGAGCGCGTAGGTGTGCGGCGCGACCGCCGGCGAGGGCCAGGCCGGGTCGCCGACCCAGCGGCCCTCCATCCGCTCGTAGACGGTCGCCGGGGGGTGCGACTCGCTGATCCAGGAGCGCAGCAGCGGCTCGTCCATGACCCCGTTGTCCACGCCCTTGAGCCAGTGGTCCCACCAGCGCAGGGTCTCCTGGAGGAAGCCGATCGCGGGTCCGGGCGGCAGGCCGCGGTCGGGGTACTGGTGCGACCAGGGGCCGATCAGGCCGCGCACCCGGTCGGGCGGCAGGTGTTCGACCAGCCGCAGGACGGTGTCCCGGTAGGGGTCGTGCCAGCCGCCGACGGCCAGGACGGCCGCGCCGATGGCGGAGTAGTCCTCGCAGACGCTGCCGTGCTTCCAGTACGCGTCGCGGGTCTGGTGCGCGAGCCAGGTGTGGACGAGCGGCTCGACCGCCTCCAGCCGGTCCAGCCACTGCTCCTTCCAGCCGTCGCCCGCGTGGAGCGGGTCCGGCGGGCGGGCGGCGAAGGCGAGCATGGTGGCGGCCCAGGCGTGCATGTCGACGGCGAGGACCGAGCCGCCCATGTAGTGCACGTCGTTGTCGTAGCGGTCGTCGGTGGAGCAGACGGTGACGACCGCCTTGAGCGGCTCGGGCGCCAGGGCGGCGATCTGGAGGGAGTTGAAGCCGCCCCAGGAGATGCCGAACATGCCGACCGCGCCGGTGCACCAGGGCTGCGCGGCCAGCCACTCCACGACGGCGACCCCGTCGGCCAGTTCCCGCGCGTCGTACTCGTCGCCGGGGTGGCCCCCGCTGTTGCCGTGGCCGCGCACGTCGACCCGCACCGAGGCGTAGCCGTGCCCGGCGTACCAGGGGTGGCGCTGCTGGTCACGGGGCGCGGTCCAGTCGCTGAGCCGGTACGGGAGGTACTCCAGCAGCGCCGGAACGGGTTCGTCCGTCACGGGCCGCCAGATGCGGGCGTACAGCGTCACTCTGTCGGGGAGCGGAATCCGGACATCCTCGTGGGTGGTCCCGTACGGGAAGTCGGTACGGATGTTCATGCGCGGCCTCAGCCCCTCGCAGTACTGGGAACGTGTGGACAGGCGGTCAGTGCACGGGGTGCATCGTGCGCTTGAGCCAGGGCGCGAGGGCGATCACGGCCAGGCCCGCGGCCACCGCGATCGCGCCGTTGACGCCGAAGTACGCGGGGATGGAGACCTTGCCGTAGAGCTTGACCACCTGGGCCTGGATGCCGTTGGCGAGGGCCAGCGAGAGGAACCACAGGGCCATGGTCTGGCTGGCGTAGGCCTTCGGGGCGAGTTTGGTGGTGGCCGACATGCCCGAGGTCTCCAGCAGGACGTCGCCGAGGCCGAGCAGCAGGTAGGAGCCGACGATCCACCAGGCGGCCATCTTGAAGGCGTCGTCGCCCCCGTGCCCGGAGGTGGGGAGGGCCATCAGCAGGAAGGACAGGCCGCCCAGGATCACGCCGAGGGCGATCTTGTTCGAGGCGTGCGGCTGGCGGCGGCCCATCCGGACCCAGACGGCCGCGACGACCGGGGCCAGCGCCACCTCGAAGGCGCCGAGCGCGGAGGCGTACCAGCTGGCCGGGAAGTGGAAGCCGAGGACGGAGGTCCGGGCGTTCGTCGAGGCCAGCAGCATCATCGTCGAGTAGGCCTGGAACAGGATGAAGTTGAAGGCGACGGAGGCCAGGAAGAGCACCACGTACGGGCGCAGCCGGCCGCGTTCCTCGGCGCTCACCCGGGGGCTGCGGAACATGACGGCGAAGTAGACGACCGGGGCGATCACCGAGATCAGGGTGAGCAGGTCGACGAACCGGCCCATGGTGAGCCAGCCGAGCGAGGCCAGCAGGGTGGCGAGGACGGCCGCGCCCAGCAGGCCGCCCGCGATGCCCCACACCGCGCGGCGCATCGCCGCTGGGGCTAGGGGGTACTCGGCGGAGTGCTTTCGTCCGGCCAGATGGCGGCGTCCCAGGACGTACTGGACGAGGCCGGCCGTCATGCCGATCGCGGCGGCGGAGAAGCCCCAGTGCCAGCCCTGGTGCTCGCCGAGCCAGCCGGTGATGAGCGGACCGGCGAAGGCGCCGATGTTGATGCCCATGTAGTACAGGGCGAATCCGGCGTCGCGGCGCTGGTCGTCGGTGCGGTAGAGCTTGCCGACCATGCTGGCCACATTGGGCTTGAGCAGGCCGGTGCCGGCGCTGATCAGGCCGAGGCCGACCCAGGTCATGGCGGCGGTCGGCACGGCCATCGCGTAGTGGCCGCAGGCGATCAGGACGCCGCCCCACAGGACGGAGCGGTAGGAGCCGAGGATCCGGTCGGCGAGCCAGCCGCCGGCCACGGAAACCAGGTAGACCATGGTTCCGTAGGCGGCCGACACGGACGCGGCGGTTCCCGGATTCATTCCGAGGCCGCCGTTGACTACGGTGTCCGCGAAGTAGAGAACCAGGATGGCCTGCATGCCCAGGAACGAGAAGCGCTCCCAGACCTCCAGTCCGGAGAGCGTCGCCAAGCCCCTGGGGTGGCCGAGGAAGGCGTGGTCGTCGCCGGGCGGCGGCTGGTCGGCCTCCGGGTCCGCCGGTTCGTCGATATCGGGCGCAGTTCTGGACAAAACGCATTCTCCGGTCGTATTGGCTCCTTAAGAACATACCGGTGTGGTTCGGGCAGTGCGCTGGTCACGACCGGGCGGGCGCTCTCGGTGATCGAAAACAGACCGGATACGCTGGCTTGAGTGATGGCAGCGACACATCGACAATCCAGGTGATCGTCACCGTGATCGTCAGCAGACAGGAGTACCCCTCGTGACCGTCGTCGGGCCGTTCGGACTGAGCGTGCGGGACCAGGCTCTTGAGAGCGATGTCCAGGCCGGACTGGCCGCAGTCGAGGCGGGTCTGCTGGAGGCCACCAAGAGCGAAGTCCCCTTCATCACCGAGGCCGCACAGCATCTGGTGAAAGCCGGTGGCAAGCGGTTCCGGCCGCTGCTGGTGATGCTCGCGTCCCGCTTCGGCGACCCCTACGCGCCCGGCATCGTGCCGTCCGCGGTGGTCGTGGAGCTGACGCACCTCGCGACGCTCTACCACGACGACGTCATGGACGAGGCGGACGTCCGGCGCGGCGTGGACAGCGCGAACACGCGCTGGGGCAACTCCGTGGCGGTCCTGACGGGTGACTTCCTGTTCGCCCGCGCCTCGCACATCCTGGCGGACCTCGGCCCCGAGGCCGTGCGGATCCAGGCCGAGGCCTTCGAGCGGCTGGTGACGGGTCAGATCCTGGAGACGGCCGGTCCGCGCGACGGCCGCGACCCCGTCGCCCACTACCTCGACGTCATCGCGGGCAAGACCGGCTCGCTGATCGCCGTCTCGGGTCGCTTCGGTGCGCTGATGTCCGGCGCCGACGAGTCGGTCGTCGACATCCTCACGCAGTACGGCGAGCGCCTCGGCACCGCCTTCCAGCTCGCCGACGACGTCCTCGACATCGCCTCCGACTCGCACGAGTCCGGCAAGACGCCGGGCACGGACCTGCGCGAGGGCATCCCGACCCTGCCGGTGCTGCGGCTGCGGGAGATGGCCGACCGGGACGGGCGGGCGGAGGACCTGGAGCTCGTGCGCCTCCTGGACGGCGACCTGACGGACGACGCCCGGCACGCCGAGGTGCTGTCCCGGCTGCGGGTGCACCCGGCGCTGGAGCAGGCGCGGCGCGACACCATCCGCTACGCCGAGGACGCGCGGGCCACGCTGGCCCCGCTGCCCGAGTGCTTCGCGAAGTCCGCCCTGGAAGAGCTGTGCGACGCGGTGGTGCACCGGGCCGGATAGGTCCTTCGGCAGAGGCGAGGCCCTCCGACCCCCTACGGGATGGGGACGGGGGGCCTTCGTCATGTCATCCCACGGGCGTACACGGAGTTGGCTCCGAGGAGTGATGCCCCGGAGGGCCTCCGTTTGGTCAGATAGAGACACACATCCCCACCAGATCGGGTGAGAGTGGCGGCGCGGGGTGGACGTTGAGATGTCGGGATGGGTAGGTCGCCGCCTACACACAGAGGTAGGGCAGAGACATGGCAGCGAACGTTAAGACCTCTCGCAAGGCCTCGCGGTACGCGGTACCGGTCGTGGTCGTGGGAGTGGCCGCGGCGACCATCGGACTCGTTCCGGCCTTCGCCAACGCGAGCGGACCGGACCTTCCGAAGGTGACGGCACAGCAGCTCATCGAGAAGATCGCGGCATCGGACACCCAGCAGCTGTCCGGCACCGCGAAGATCAGCACCGACCTCGGGCTGCCGAAGCTGGCGACCGGCCTGCTCGGCGGCGGTGGCCTCTCCGGCGGTTCCGCGAACCCGGAGGACAAGCTCACGCAGCTCGCCACCGGCACGCACACCTTCAAGGTCGCGGCCGACGGCCCGGACCGCCAGCGGATCACCTTCCTGGACGGCAAGGACGAGTACAGCCTCATCCACAACGGTGACGAGGTCTGGGGCTACGACAGCAAGTCCAACGAGGTCTTCCACGACAAGGGAGCGGGCGCCGGGGCGGGGCAGAAGGGCAAGGAGCACAAGACGGCCGACCGGCTCGCCACCTCGCCCGCGCAGCTCGCCGAGGAGGCCCTCAAGGCCGCCGGACCCACCACCGACGTGAGCGTCGGCGACACGGCCCAGGTGGCCGGGCGCGACGCCTACCAGCTGGTGCTCAAGCCGAAGGCGTCCGGTTCCACCATCGGGTCCGTCCAGATCGCGGTGGACGCCAAGAACGGCGTGCCGCTGCGCGTCCAGGTGCTCTCCAGCCAGGGCGGCAAGCCGATCGTGGACGCGGGCTTCAGCAAGGTCGACTTCGCCAAGCCCGGCGCCGACACCTTCGCCTTCACCCCGCCCAAGGGCGCCAAGGTGCAGGAGGGCTCCGGCGCCCCGCACGGGGACAAGGCGCAGCGCCACATGGACTCCCTGCCGATCCCCGGCCTGGACGGTCTGACCGGCGGCGCGGGCAAGGGCGAGACCACGGTCCTCGGCGAGGGCTGGGGCGCGGTCGCCCGGATCGACTCCGGCACGGGCAAGGGACTCAAGGACTTCGAGGGCAAGGCGAACGAGAAGGGCGCCCCCAAGGAGGCCAAGCAGCTCCTCGACAGCCTCGGGGACAAGGTCAGCGGGAAGTTCGGCTCCGGCCGGATCTTCTCGACCCGCGTGGTCAATGCGCTGATCACGGACGACGGCAAGGTCTATGTGGGTGCGCTCACCAAGGACGCCCTGGTCCAGGCGGCCAACGCGGCGAAGTAGTCCGGACGCCCGCGGGACGCGGGCACAGGTACGACAAGGGTGGCCCAGGACTTGTGTCCCGGGCCACCCTTCCGGCGTAACTCTCCTCGGTACAGCGGGCCCGCTGTACCGTGAGTGCCATGTCGAGACACGTCACCATCCGCCTGGAGGAAGAGTTCCACGAGCGCCTCAAGGCGCGCGCGGCGGCGCTGGGGACGACGGTCACCGCGCTGATCACCGAGGTCACCGAACGCGAGTTGGACGAGGACCGCAAGAACTTCCTCTCCGGCATCGAGGAGTTCGCCGACCACTGGGGCTACTTCCAGGAGCGGTTCGGCCATTGAAGATCACCATGGAGTGGGCCTGGACCGCTCTGGCCCACCACCTCCCGTCCGATCCCGCCGTGTGGGATCCCTCCGGGGTGGCCGCCGCGGTGGCCCGCCACCAGAACGACCTGGTGCTGGTCCCCGAGCAGCCCGCCCCCGACACGGCCTGGCGGGCCGCCGCGTTCCTGCACACCCTCGCGGTGTGCCCGGCGCTGGAATCCCCGATGAACGAGTTCTACGCGGCCGCGGCCACCCGCTCGTACCTGCGGGTGGCCGGGGCGAAGCAACTGCCCTCGCCCGAGGCGCTCGGTGATCTCGTGGAGGCCGCGAAGCTGGGCCGGGTCGACATCGCCGCCGTGGCCGAGGAGCTGCGCTCCCAGATACAGGAGCCGGTTCCGGAGGCCCTGCGGGTGCGCGCCGAGGGCACGTAGGACACGGTGCGCGGCACCACCGCCGCCCGCGTCCCCGGAGGGAGGCGGGCGGCGGCGGCGCGTGCGGTTCAGGGCGTTCAGAAGGTGATCTTCCAGCTGTTGATGTAGCCGGTGTCCTGCGCGGCCACGTCCTTCACCTGGAGCTTCCAGATGCCGTTGGCGACCTCGCTCGACGCGTTCACCGTGTAGGAGGCGATGACGTTGTCGGCCGAGTCCGAGCTGGAGTTCTTCAGCCGGTACGCCGTGCCGTCCGGGGCGATCAGGTCGATCTGGAGGTCACCGCGGTAGGTGTGGACGATGTTCACGTCCACCTTCGTGGTCGCCGGGGCGTTGCCCGTGACGCCCGAGACGGTGATCGGCGAACTGACCCCGGCGGCCGGGGAGTCCGGGATGTTGTAGTCCGTCGTGTTCTCGAAGGACGGGCCCGGGGGGACCGGGGTGGAGGCGCCCAGGGTCCAGACCGCGTAGGCGATCGCGTCGCTGTTCTTGTCCAGCGCCGCGTCGTTGATGTTCGCCGAGGTGTCGCACGACCGGTGGTAGCAGGCGTCGAAGGCCTTGCCGGAGGTGCCGCCCCACTTCTGGGCCTGCGCGGCCGTCTTGATGTAGTCGGCGCCGCTGAAGAGGCCGCCGACCGGGATGCCCGCGTTCTTGAAGGGGGCGTGGTCGGAGCGGCCGTCGCCCTCGGTCTCGATCTCGGTGGGGATGCCGACGCCGGCGAAGTACGTCTTGAAGGTCTGCTCGATCGTGGGGTCGTCGTCGTAGACGAAGTAGCCCGGGTTCGGCGACCCGATCATGTCGAAGTTCAGGTAGCCGGAGATCTTCGACTTCTCGGCGCTCGGCAGGTTGTTGACGTAGTACGTCGATCCGACCATGCCCAGCTCTTCCGCGCCCCACCAGCCGAAGCGCAGGTGCTTGGTGGACTGGAGCCCGGCCCGGGAGACGGCGAGGGCCGTTTCGAGGATGGCGGCCGAACCGGAGCCGTTGTCGTTGATGCCGGGACCGGCGCTGACCGAGTCCAGGTGCGAGCCGGACATCAGGACCGAGTTCGGGTCGCCGCCCGGCCAGTCGGCGATCAGGTTGTAGCCGGTGGCGCCGCTGGAGGTGAAGGTCTGCAGCGTGGTGGTGTAACCGGCCGCGTCCAGCTTGGCCTTCACGTAGTCGATCGAGGCCTTGTAGCCGGCCTTGCCGTGCGCGCGGTTGCCGCCGTTGGCGGTGGCGATCGACTGGAGTTGGGTCAGGTGCGCCTTGACGTTGGCTATGGGGATGTCGGGCGGCGTCGGCGCGGCCGTGGCCGCGGTGGGGGAGGCCAGCGCCGCGGGGGCGGTGGAGGCGAACAGGCCGGCCACCGCGAGGGCGGTGACGGCGACCAGGCGCCGGGAGACGGACAGGCTCATGTGGGGGCTCCGGGATTCCGCGGGGATATGACGGAACTGCGGGGATAGAGCAAGTGAGCGTTAGTGCGTCAGTGCGAGCCTGATGTTCAGCGAGAGTATGACTGCCCGTCAAGGTCATAATCCGGTCAGTGGGGTTCGGAAAACGGACGATCCCCGGTACGGAGGTTCCGTACCGGGGATCGAGCGGTGGATGATGCGCGGCTATGCCGGTTCGCGGGCCGGGGTCGCGGGGGCCGCCGAGGTGGTCTCGGCGGTGGTCTCCGCGGGAGGCGCCGCGGTGGCCGAAGCGGTCGCCGCGAGGGCCGCGCGGGAGCGCCGGGCGGTCCGCAGCGCGTCCCAGGTGAGCAGCGCGAGCGCGGCCCAGACGAGGGAGAAACCGGCCCAGCGCTCGGGCGGCATGGCCTCGTGGAAGTAGACGACGCCGAGGCCGAACTGGAAGACCGGGGCCAGGTACTGGAGCAGGCCGAGGGTGGACAGCGGGACCCGGATGGCCGCGGCGCCGAAGAAGACCAGCGGGATCGCGGTGACCAGGCCGGTCGATGCCAGCAGGGCGGCGTGCCCGACGCCCCCGGTGGTGAAGGTGGAGTGTCCCTGGACCGTCAGCCACAGCAGGTAGCCGAGGGCCGGCGGGAAGAGCAGCGCGGTCTCGGCGGCCAGCGAATCCAGCCCGTTCAGGTTGATCTTCTTCTTGAGCAGGCCGTAGGTCGCGAAGGAGCAGGCGAGCACCAGCGAGATCCAGGGCGGCCGCCCGTAGCCGATCGCCAGCACCACGACGGCGGCGAAGCCGACGGCGACCGCCGCCCACTGCGTGCGGCGCAGCCGCTCGCCCAGGACGAGGACGCCGATGCCGATGGTGACCAGCGGGTTGATGAAGTAGCCGAGGCTGGCCTCGACGACCCGGCCGTGGTTCACGGACCAGATGTACAGGCCCCAGTTGACCGAGATCACGGTGGCCGCGAGCGCGGTCAGCCCGAGCTTGCGCGGCTGGCCGGCCAGGGCCCGTATCCATCCCCAGCGGCGCATGACGAGCAGCGCGAGACCGACGGCGACCAGGGACCACACCATGCGGTGGGCGAGGATCTCGATCGCCTCGGCGGGCTTGAGCAGGGGCCAGAAGAGGGGGACCAGCCCCCACAGGCCGTAGGCGCCGAATCCGTAGAGCAGACCCGTGCGCTGCTCGTTCTGTGTGCTCACGGGCCCTCCAGGGTCACTTCGCGCCAACCTCACGAAGGTAGCGCCGCCGGAGCTGGATGTCATGCCCGTTGGCAGGTGACGGTCATGACATCCGGATCGGCTCCACCGCGGCTCAGGCCAGGGCGGCCGCGATCGCGGCGGCGATCGGGGTGGTCGGGCGGCCGATCAGCTTGGCCAGGTCCCCGCTGGTGCCCGCGAGCCGGCCGCGCGAGATGGCCGCGTCCACGTCGACGAGGATCGCCGCGAAGCCCGCGGGGACTCCGGCGCCGGTGAGCACCTCGAGGTGCGCGTCCGCCGGGACGGCCGCGTAGGCGATCTCGCGGCCGGACTGCGCCGCCACCTCGGCGGCGTACTCCGCCAGGCTCCAGGAGGTGTCGCCGCTGAGCTCGTAGACCTTGTTCAGGTGGCCCTCGCCGGTCACCACGGCCGCCGCGGCGGCGGCGTAGTCGGCGCGGGCCGCGGAGGCGATCCGGCCCTCTCCGGCGCTGCCCACGACCGCGCCGTGCTCCAGGACGTTGCCCAGCTGGGCGGTGTAGTTCTCGTGGTACCAGCCGTTGCGCAGGAAGGTGTGCGGCAGCCCGGAGTCGAGGATGAGCTGCTCGGTGACGCGGTGCTCGGCGGCGAGGTCGAAGTCGGCCTCGGGGCCGCCGAGGATCCCGGTGTAGGCGAGCTGGGCCACCCCGGCGGCCTTCGCGGCCCCGATGACGGCGGTGTGCTGCGGGACCCGGTGGCCGACCTCGCTGCCGGAGATCATCAGGACCCGGTCCCCGGCGCGGAAGGCGCCCTCCAGGCTCGCGGGGTCGCTGTAGTCCGCGACGCGGATCTCGACGCCGCGCGCGGCGAGGTCGGCGGCCTTCGCCTCGTCGCGGACGACGGCGGCGATCTCCGAGGCGGGGACGGTGGCCAGCAGGTCCTCCAGGACCAGGCGGCCGAGGGCTCCGGTGGCTCCGGTGACGACGATGCTCATGGGGTGCTCCTTCGGGGGTTCCTGCGGCTGATGACACCACCCTACGGAGCGCGCTAACTATTTGTAAGTACCTACTTTGAAGTAAGGTACTGGTATGGAAGTAAGTGTGAAGGCCCCGATGTGCCCCTCCCGGGGCGTCCTGGAGCACGTCACCAGCCGCTGGGGCGTCCTGGTGCTGGCCGCGCTCGTGGAACGGTCGTTCCGCTTCAGCGAACTGCGCCGCGAGGTGGGCGGGGTCAGCGAGAAGATGCTGGCCCAGACCCTCCAGACGCTGGAGCGGGACGGCTTCGTGCTGCGGGTCGCGCAGCCGGTGATCCCGCCGCGGGTCGACTACTCGCTCACCCCGCTGGGGCGCGAGGCCGCCGAGCAGGTGTGGTCGCTGGCCCGCTGGGCGGAACGCCGTACGGACGAGGTCCAGGCGGCCCGGGTGGCGTACGACGGGGCCCGGACCCCGTAGTCGGGATCCGGGCCCCCGTGCGCGGGGCCGTGGCGTCGGGCTCAGCCGACGACGGTCCAGTTGTCGTTGCCGGTGAGGAGGGTGGTGAGGTCGCCCTTGCCGTGTTGTTCGATGGCGGTGTCGAGTTGGTCGGCCATCTGGG